>CAZSBA010000056.1:0-12305 GCA_964605035.1 uncultured Proteiniphilum sp.
TACTACCAATTTGAAATTTCATTATCCATCCACTCTACTCGAGCATCTAAAAACTTTTTTTCATAATTAACTTCTTCCCCATTCCTATAGTTGTTGTTTATAAAACAAAAAAAGTTGGAGATTTAGATAAACAGAACCCGCTTATCATTAATATTTCAGAAAAAGACTTTGAATCATTATGGTTTCTTTTAGTGAATAAATCAGATTATAATTTTGAAGTAACCTGCAATAACATACTAACCATTAATTCAGCCTATGCCTTCATACAGTATAAGATAGATGGAGTGATTAAAGTCACTGATCAATACAAACTATTAGGTATCTATTCAAAAAAAACTTCAACCGATCTAGTTGTTGATGTAGTATTAAAGAGTGTTTACAATGATAGCAAAAAGAACACAAAATAATAAAAGACAATAAAGGATGACTATAATTCTAAGTGGACATCCTTAAAAAGCTATGGGTAAAACCTAGTAGGGTTTACTTCTTTGATAGATAATTACCCAGTGAAATCTGAATTTGACAAGAGTTTTAAACATTAACAGTATTCAAATATCATGCAGGCATAGCCTTTTGTGATCATTAAATCATAGACTCTACAGAAAATAAAGGAATCTTCTATTTATTTTTCTATTTTTGTAATTAATTAAAATGAATAAGGGTGTTGAGTTACACTTTTACCATGTAATGAAACGTATATGTACATTCCTTCAATTAAGCATGATAACAGGCAGATGCCTTACAATTGTATGAAAAATATTATCATTCTTTTATTTCTATTATTGCCCGTATCAGCTCTGCTAGCAGAAGAAACACCAACTGTAACTGACTCTGTTGAGTATCGTATGCAGCATCAGCTAATGGCATTCCCTCAAGAGAAAATTTATGTTCAAACTGACAAAGCAGGATATCTCTCTGGTGAACGTATATGGTTTCGTGCACACATGGTAGATGCACTTACCCATCAGCCTATATTCCTAAGTCGCTACATCTATGTGGAACTGGTAAGTCCTCTCGACGACTTAGTCCGTAGAGTGAAGATAAGACCAGACAGCATTGGTGCTTATTCCGGTTATATAGATCTAGAAGACGATCTTGCACAGGGGGTCTATACCATAAGAGCATACACGCAGTATATGCGAAACATAAGTGAAGATTTTTTCTTCCGCAGACATATACAGGTGCTCGACCCATTTTCATTGCAGCTCGAGCCGTTAGTAGAGTTTGAAGTGAAAAAAAATGACCTACATGTGTCACTCCAATTTATAGATAGGCAACAAAATGATACAATAACACCTGAAGTTGTAACTTCTAAAATAGGACACAACGCAATAAAAACACTCAAACCAAACAAGGACGGAGTATATCAACTAGATGTAAGGTTGTCTGATAAAGATAAAAACAGAACACTGCTTTTAGGACTCATCTACAATGGCAGAAAATACAACAGGTATTATACAATTCCGGGTGATCAAGCTGAATATGATTTACAGTTTTTCCCGGAAGGTGGTTCTATAATACCAGGGGTTATTTCACAGGTGGCCTTCAAGGCACTTGGCACAGATGGAATGGGTGCAAATATTACAGGAACTTTGTACGACTCAGCCGATAATGAAATTCTTACATTCAAAAGTCAGCACCTTGGTATGGGCCTTTTTCATTTTATTCCCTCAGAGAATGAAACGTATCATGTAATTTGCTGGAATGAGTCAGGCAACCACAAACGATTTGAGCTACCAGCTTCACAGCCCGCCGCTTATGTCATTACCGCTCGAAATGCTGGAACCCAGTTGCGAATAACACATAGCAGAGGTAGGGTGGCTACTCAAGATAAAGTATCGTTGCTCATTCATCACAGAGGGTTGGTACTCTTTCATGAGGAGTGGGATCCAAAAAAGGAGATGTATAGCATCGCTAACAAAATCTTGCCTACTGGTATTTTGAATATATTATTGTTGAATTCACAAAATGAAGTACTGAGTGAGAGACTGCTTTTCAACCTTAACGAGGATGAGTTTGCCCACTTGCAGGCCGATATATCAGCACCTGCTTATAAACGTAGGGAGCATATATCAATCGCATTGAAGCTAACCGATCAGGATATGACCCCCATTTCCGGAAATATGGCTATAGCGGTAACAGATAAAGAATCTGTTTTGATTGACAGTACCACTAATATCATCAGCACATTACTATTATCGTCTGAACTAAAGGGATATATAGAGTCGCCAGCTTCATATTTTCAAGATGGGGAATTAAACAAGCATGCCATTGATGCACTTATGCTCACACAGGGCTGGAGAAGGTATGATATACCTGCGATTATACAGGGCAGTATAGAAATACCAGACTCTTTTGAACCTGAGTTAGCTCAGAGGGTATCAGGAAAAGCCGATGGCGTTTTTCGTTCTCTTAAAGAGGGGCAGATCAGTCTCATGGCCCGTCTCGACACAATGGTAACCACGCAGGTAACACAGGCAGATGAAAAAGGTCGCTTTTCGTTCGATATGGAATATCCAGAAGGAACCAACATACTAGTACAGTCACTAAGTAAGAAGGGGGGATCATTTAATGTTATTAACCTCGACCAGGAGACATTTCCTGAACTTACAAGCGCTGGCATGCCGCTAAAATCGGATGCTATAAACAAACATAATGCTAATCAGGATTCTTATTTAAAATTAGCAAATGAAGACTACACACAGAAAAACGGTATTCGTACCATTTTGCTTGATGAGTTTACTGTTACGGCTAAGAGCCAAGAAAAATATAAAGAGTCTACTTTTTACTCACCCATCAACGCTACGGGACTGCAAACAGCCGAAGATATAGAGAAGTTAAATATCTCCAGCCTGAGGTCGTTGCTCCAACGCCAGTCGGGTATCATATTCAGGGGCGACTTAGTAACCACCACCCGATCTGAGCTTCCGGTGCTATTCGTAATAGACAACATGCATTATGAAGATTTTTCGGGTCGGTTGGATGACATTGAAGTCAACTCAATTGAGAGCATCTTTGTTTTAAGAGACAACACTTCTATGCCTGGATTTTATCCACAAAACAGCGGTGCAGTAGTGATAACCACCAAAATAGGTAGCTACCAGAATACACCACGTCGTTCTCCAAATATAGATGAAATAATTCCACTGGGCTATCAACAGGAAGCTTTCTTCTATTCTCCAAGCTACGAAACGCCTGAAAAAGCAGAATCTACAATACAAGACCTGCGCACTACCATCTACTGGAAGCCCAATGTTCATTTCTCCGAAGAGGGCGAGGCAATTATTGATTTTTATTCAGCCGATTCTCCGGGAGTATATCAGGTGATTGGTGAGGGCGTAAGTCTTAATGGCAAGTTGATTAATATAGACAAAGAAATCACTGTGGAAAACAGTAACATACGATAAAATAAATCAATTAATGATTTCTACCAGAATAAACACCCTTATTTACCATCTTCAATATTGATTTCGAGGACGCCAACGGCCTTTTCAGGATTAGGTTTCATCAATATACGAATTTTATTGGTAATGACTTGATGTGCTGGATGCACCATATTAAACTGATCTTTGAAAACATTATATGCATCGGTCACGTAGAGAGGAAACTCTTTCATCACACCATTTTCTTCATACTCCAAAGACCATTCTTTGGGTATCATAACCCCTTTGTTATCATCAAACCAATAAATAGATATGCTTTGAATATCAGTTGGTTCATCCAATGTAATTTCAATCCACTGATTCTTTCCTTGTTCACCCCAACTAGTCCAGCGTTTTACCTCCTCATCAGCAGAAGATGCAGGGATTTCATTATCGGCCACTGCAACTAGATTGTCGCTATGAAAAGTATGCGAAGCTTCCAGGCTGTTAAATTTACCATGTAACTGCAAGTTTAGATCCCAAAAGGGTCTTACCGATTCCGATTCAGGTAGCCATGTCATCATACTACCATCACCTCTATTATTCCATGCTAAATATGGCAAAAGAACTAGATCAATTTCTTTACTACCAACTGATGTTTTTTCCAAGGCAGGTATTTCAACTTTAGGTATTCCATTTAACACTCCTTCTGAGAATGTTGATATTTTATAGGTTTCGGGCAAATCAGATAAAAAGACATTTGGTAGTATATTATTGTTGTCAACCCCTTCGGCCGCGTAAACCAAAGGTCCTCTTGTAAGACTTACAAGTCCTCTATTTTCTGCAACCTCATCTATTGATTTTGAGAATTGTAGTGGCATAGGAAGATATAATTCAACAACATCCCCTTTTTTCCACTTACGATTGATTTTCGCAAATCCCTTTACCAAATCAACCTTTGTTTTTGTACCATTTACTTTAATTATCCAATCGCCCGATTCTTTTTTTGCTGATATGGCCTCATCGATATAATAGTACAGCTCTCCGGGAACAAACTGATTACCGCTCCATGTTGGTATTCTAAGATTCATAGAAAAAGTTTGCCCGTCCATTTCAGG
Organism: uncultured Proteiniphilum sp.; assembly: GCA_964605035.1. GTDB lineage: Bacteria > Bacteroidota > Bacteroidia > Bacteroidales > Dysgonomonadaceae > Proteiniphilum. The sequence goes on from CAZSBA010000056.1 coordinate 4,481, forward strand.
AGTCACCTCCCATTTAATAGTCTCTCCAAATGGATAATCAGTAATTTGCTTGAGGTCAACTTTACCACTTTCTAAATTTAGAGTAGTAGTGCTTCCGGCATAAAAAGAACAGTATATTTCATTATGAGTAGTGGCATACGTCATTCCTGGTACCTGAGGAATTAAACGTGCAAGGTTTGATGGGCAGCATGCAGTTCCAAACCAAGGAGAACGCCCGGGCATTCCATGATTGAAAGGTGTTAACCCATCGGCTTCTAATGGATTAATATAAAAGAATTTATTGCCTTCAAGATTAACTCCCGCTAATACATTATTTAATAGTGCAACTTCTGCCACATCCATGTATTTTGCATCTTTTTCCATCAAAAACATTCTATGATTAAAAAACACATTCCCAACTGCAGCACAAGTTTCATTAAAAGCTCCTTTATTGGGAAGATCATACTCCGGACCGAAACCTTCTATACCATGAACAGCACCCAAACCACCAGTAATATGCATTTTGGTATCTACTATATTATGCCATATTCTTTCTAGAGCAGGACGTAGTGTAGAGTCGTGAGTATATACGCTCACATCTGCCATAGCAGAATATTGATATGTAGCACGAACTGCATGTCCAACTGCTCTGCTTTGCTCCCTCACAGGAAGATGTTGTTGAGCATATTCTGGCGACATTGTACCTTTACCTTCAGGGCGGTAGGTTACTCCTCTTATATCTATGAACCTTTTTGCCATATCGAGATACAGGCTATCACCTGTTACTCTGAATAGCTTTACAAGCGCCAACTCAATCTCCTGATGACCTGGAGCTTGCATTATAGGCTCACCGTTGTTATAGTTTGGATCTCCTTCAAAAAAAACTTTATTAATATGCCTTGCATTTTCTTCTGCAACGCTCAGCCATTTATCTTTTCCAGTAGCTAGATAATATGCTACTGCACCTTCATACATATGTCCCATGTTATACAATTCGTGACTATGCACTACATATGAATATGGATTTTCACCCATACCATTAACATCATGTTTTGCCACTCCCGTAATATGAGATTCATAATTATAGCCGTCTTCTTGTTGTGCTTCAGAAATAATATCAATTATACGGTCCATCTCTGCTTCAAGTTCAGGATCAGGGTATAGTTCTAATAAATAAGCGGCTCCCTCCATTACTTTATATAAGTCTGACGAGACAAATCTGTGAGTGAAAGGTAGTTCATCGGGAATTCCATTTAAATAATTGGCTGTACGCTTTAGATTTTCTACAGCAGGAATTGTCTTCTCGAGAGAGAAGGGAACTAGAACTTCTTTTTGAGTATGTAATCTGGGAAGCCAGAAATTGTCTTCTAATTTAACCTCATTAAATGATACAGGATTTAAAATCTCCTGACCATTAGCTACAAATAACGATAAATTAAAAACAAAAGTAGCAATAATTAAAATTATCTTTTTATTCATGAGATGATGATTTTATTTCAACTTTTTTACAATTAATAAAAACAACAAATTAAACTATTTTCACACAAATGGCTCAAAACAGTCTCATCTGCACATAAATTTAATTAAAAAATGAACCGCACACTAGGATTGAAAATGTCTGGTTCTAATGCAAAGATAATCATTATAAATCTAGACCAAACCTAGAGAATCATGTTTTTTTTGACATCTATGCCACTTATTGAGTAATTCAAGATTAACAGCGTACATTTGTTTATGTTTTTTTATAGCTTTGTATAAACTGAGAGTTTTATATCAAAAAAAGTTAACTAATATGCACAGGAAATCAATAATTAAATTAGGTACCTGGGGATCAGTTTTAACGGCAGCTGTCTCTTGTTCACCTTCTCAACAAGATAAAGTATCAAAGGAAGATTTGCCTAACGTGATTCTAATTCATCTTGATGATATGGGATATGGCGACCTTTCTATAACCGGAGCAACTGGTTATAAAACTCCAAATATAGACAAGATGGCAAGGCAAGGGGTTTTCTTCACTCACTACTATTCTGCTCAGGCTGTTTCAAGTGCTTCTCGTGCCGGACTGCTTACCGGATGCTATCCAAATCGTGTAGGTTTTCATGGAGCTCTAGGGCCTCAGTCGAATATGGGTATTTCTGAAGATGAGGAAACTATTGCTGAGATTCTCAAAGGAAGAGGTTACGCAACGGCAGTTTATGGTAAATGGCACTTGGGTACACCTCGTCAATTTCTGCCAACCAACCATGGGTTCGACGAGTTTTCGGGTATACCCTATTCCAACGATATGTGGCCATGGCACCCTACAGGTAGTTATCCTGATTTACCACTTTTTGAAAATGAAGAAATAGTTAATCCGGCAGTTACCCCAAACGATCAAAAACAGTTTACAACAAACTTCACTAATCGTACTATCGACTTCATAAAGCGTAATCAAAACAACCCTTTTTTTATATATCTGGCACATCCCATGCCTCACGTTCCACTATATGTCTCTGAAAAATTTGAAGGGAAATCAGATCAGGGTCTATATGGCGATGTAATGATGGAGATAGATTGGAGCTTAGGCAGTATCATTCAGGCGTTAGAAGAGGTTGGTTTAGATAAAAACACTTTAGTAATTTTCACTTCAGACAATGGACCATGGATAAACTACGGTAATCACGCTGGTAGTACAGGTAGCCTTCGTGAAGGAAAAGGCACTACATTCGAAGGGGGTCAACGTGTTCCGTGCATCATGATGTGGAAAGGTGTAATTCCCGAAGGGGGCATTTCAAATAGTCTCGTTTCAGCAATCGATATTCTTCCAACTCTAGCAGAAATAACCAATGCTCCCCTACCCGAAAAGCCTATCGATGGTGTTAGCATCTTGCCGATACTTGAGGGAGACCTTGATGCTCAACCAAGAGAAAGCTTCTTTTACTATTACCGACAGAACAACCTGCAAGCAGTACGTCATGGCGATTGGAAATTGGTATTTCCGCATCCGGGAAGAACCTACGAAGGATTACAACCAGGCATCGATGGCATGCCTGGTGAGGTTATCGAATTTTATAATCATGAGGGTGGACTATACGACCTGCGTCGTGATCCAGGTGAACGGTACGACGTAAGCGATTCTCACCCTGAAATTGTTGAGAAGCTTAAACAAATAGCCAACGAGGCACGTGAAGATTTAGGCGATGATCTCTATGAGATGCCCGGAAAAAACCGTCGTGAGCCGGGTCGTGTATCTATAGAGCTAGATTAATTTGATTAAAAAATCAACAAATTAATCTGAAAGTTCGTCGTTTAGAGCAGAATATAAATTAAAAGATTCTGAAACTTGAATGCAGAATCTTTTAATTTATCCTTATGCTTTAAAGAAAATAATTTTAATGCAATTATAGTTTTTTTCCTTTATTCTTTACATATCTATCGAGCCACTGATCTTGCTCCCATAGCAGGTGTAGCACATTCTCTCGAGCTACGTACCCATGGCTCTCCATAGGTAAAATCACAAGCCGTGTAGGAGCACCAAAACTTTTCAGTGCCTGAAAATAACGCTCACTCTGCATGGTGTGTGTACCAGCATTATTATCTGCTTCTCCGTGAATAAGTAACAGAGGCGTTTTCATCTTGTCGGCATGCATGAATGGCGACATACTATCATACACTCCTGGAGCATCCCAGTAATTTCGTTCTTCGGCCTGAAAGCCGAATGGTGTTAGTGTGCGGTTGTAAGCACCACTTCTAGCTATTCCCGCAGCAAACAGGTTGGAATGTGAAAGCAGATTAGCAGTCATAAAAGCTCCATATGAATGGCCTCCAACTGCCACCCGATTACGATCAATATAACCCAACTCATCAACAGCATCAATCGCAGCTTTAGCATTAGACACCAGTTGTTCAACAAATGTATCGTTGGGCTGATCCTCTCCCTCCCCTACTATTGGAAACGAAGCCTCATCCAGCACCACGTATCCGCGTGTAACCCAATAGACGGGATTGCCGTATGATAAATAAGTGAAGGTGTTAGGGTTGCTACTACTCTGTCCCGCACTTGCCTGGTCTTTATACTCCCTTGGGTAAGCCCACATAATCATTGGCAATTTCTCTTTATTAACCATATCATACCCAACGGGTAGATAAAGCGTACCGGTCAGTTCAACTCCATCTTCTCTCTGGTAATTAATTACTTCCTTATGCACACCTTCGATGCTTTTGAACGGGTTTTCAAAAGAAGTAAGGGGGATATTAGCAATTCGCTTCCGGAGGTTACGTATATAATAATTAGGGAATTCGCTTGGCGACTCCACACGTGTAATGAGCGTTCCTTGCTCACTATCAATAAAGGTTACCAACTCTTCTAACTGATTAGTGGCGGTAGATTGATATATTCTCTGTTTCTGTAATGTTCGAAGATCAAGTTCATCAATAAAAGGAAACTGTCCCTCAGCGGTAAAACCATCTCCAAAAAGGTAGGCTTTATGTCCATCAATCAATAAAGTATTTTGTCCATACTCGTTTTTCTTTGTCTGTAAAGTTCCGGGGTTACTATAAAGATCTTGATAGTTTCTGTCAGAAAGTATACTTGGCGATTGGCTATTGTCTGACGGATTAATCAGGTAGGTTTTGGTATTTCTTGTATTCCACCAGCGATCCTGAACTACTGCGTAGGTATCGTTCCCCCAGGTTATACCAGATAGGCGATGTGTTGTCTTAACCAATGATGTGGAAGTACCTGTGAAGGGTGCATCTACCTGAAACAACTCGTCGCGATAATCTACCTCAACCGCCGGGTCTCCCTTGTCTAAAGCCTCTATCCACGCTAAGGTCGAAGGCTTGTCGGCTCGCCAGTGAATAGACCTTTTTCCCTCGTAAGTTGCCATGAATCCCACTGGCAGGTTGTCCAACAATGGTTGCTTACTAAAACTCAGCAGGAACTCACCATCGGCAGAATAGATATCCGTTTCGTTTGGAAAGCTATAGTACGGAACAACATACGAAAAAGGTTTTGATAGTGTTGTTAACAACACAAAACGTCCGTCTGGAGAGTATGTTTGATCCAAGTACATACCAGCCTCTTTCCACAATTTAGAATGACCATCGAGGTGTACAATGTGCAGTTCAGAGGTCATCAAAACTTCGAAGTTAACCTCATCCACTGGATTCTTCAGAAGATCTTGATAAGTGCGATTTTGGGATATCTGTCCATCACTAACCGAAACCACGGGTCCTTCTGGTAGAGCTTTGCCCATTTCAATCAACGGGCCACGATCAGAAGGAGTAAACCTTGTTAAAAGTCCACTACCATCTGGCAGCCAACTGTATGGATATCCAGCGCTGGCGTTCAAAACAGCATCAGTAAGTTTCCTAGCCTCAAGTGTAGCCAGGTCAGCAATCCACAACTCCACACCTTCATCGGTTACGTTAGCGAAAGCAATCTTAGTCTCGTCAGGAGAAAAAGAAGCATAAGCAATGCGTGCATCAACTGGCAATCCCTCTACTTGCTTTAACTCAGTGTCGGAGGTCTTTTTATATCGAATATTATTAAAATAGGTAATCGTGCTAGAGATATTACTCACTGGGTTAACACGCAACCCTCCCAACCTAATCTCGGGTTGATTTAGATCTGAAAGTGATTTAAATGTGCTTCGATAATAGAACAGCATCTGTTCGCCTTTACTGTCTATTCGTACTATTGGAGCTCTTTCAATATCCACCAATTCCAAAATTTCGGGAGGTGGCGTTTGATACACGATATTGTCCTGTGATTGTAGTAATGCAGTTGTCATGAAAAATAAGATAGTAAAAAAACAAATATCCTTCTTCATATGGTGTCAATATTTAGTTTGAAAAACAAATTCACCCCAAATTTACTTCAAATTTGTATTAAAGCCAGAATTAACTATAGTTTTATTTAAGACTCCTTTTAATTTAAAATATAAATATGGTTTGCTACCTACCATTTTCTGCAATTGTGCTATCATTATCACTAGTGCCAAAAAAATGATACGTTACAAATTGATAATTAATAGGAATCAAACAAATTGAAACCAGTAACTATCATTGTGATAATCCTCAATAACTGCAGATTTTTCTTTGTAAGAAAAGCCCGCCATCAATTTTGAAATATCCTGCATCAACAACGTTATTGCTCCTTCTATCAAATCACTGCGGAAACCTTTATGCGACAAGTCCAGAACCTGATTCATGGAAATGATGCGCCCAATAACCTTACCCATATCCACAGTTTTGCGCTGTGACATCTCCATATCCAAATTAAAACTCATCAGATCTTTCACATAATCAGCTGCTTTTTGTGTCAGATTGTATCCTCTTAGAAATCGAAAAATATTGTTCTCTTTAGCTCGTTTCATCAACTTCATCAAGCCTTCGGTGATCTGTGCATAAAGTATATCATTGGAACCTTCAAAAATTTGAAAAGGACGACTATCCATGGTGGCACGACCAACAATATGATTCAGTTTATATGACTTGGCTCCAATTAGCTGCATTGCCGATTGTGCTGCCTCCTGCATCAGATCTGTTATCACACTTTTCACTGCATTGGCCTCAATACCATGCGGCGCCATATCTCTTTGCGAGTTTACTTTTTCGCTACTATTTACACACATAGCCGTACATACTGTGTAAGATGCCTGCAGTTGTGATAGCCTATACTGTACTTGGTCGTAACTGAGTAAGCTGCGGCCACCAACTTGACGCTGCCTGCAATGCAACATAGCCTCATCGAGCATACGTTGAATAAATCCCATACCCATTCCAGGGAACTGCATCCTGCTACTATGCAGTAAATCGAGCATCATTTTAATGCCAGTGGTATGTGGCTGCAATTTGTGTGTGACTGGTACCTCCAGATTTATCCTATTTTTACCGTAAGGTATAGAATATAAACCAAGTGTCTTGAATATTTCTTCAACAACAATCCCCTGTCCCGGTGCATTATTGTCCACCAGAAAGAAATCAATATCCCTCTCCAGCATACCTCTATCGTTTTTTCGCCTAGCTGTCATCAACCAGTAATCTGCCCAGCCGGTCAATCCGGCCCAATGCTTGGTACCTTTCAAACGATACTTATCCTCATTTTTATGGTATGTGGTTTGCATATTAAGTGCATCACTACCGAAGTTGGGTTCGGTAATCATAAGTCCCCCCATAGCCTTCTCTTCGATAAACCTTTTAAACACAGACACTTTAGCCTCTACTTGCCCATACTTGGCAAAAGGTTGCAAAAACAAAGCACTATTTATCCCAAAAGTCAAACACAGCGGCAGCGATTCATAAGAAGCAGTAGCCAGCAGTTGAAGAATCTCGTGCGTGTTTGCGCCAAGTCCCCCATATTCTTTCCGTATACTAACGGAGAGTGGATTTACTGACATTATCTCCTGAAGTACAAAAGGGGGCAATCCTCGTTCTGTCTCCATCTGGTCTATTTGGCCGCGATCATGAAAAACCATTTTCATTTTGGTTTTCAAGTCATCTATGAGTACTGCAAAAGTCCTGTTAGCATCATTGGAGTTCTGTTGAGGGGAGGATAAATCGTTTGGAGAAAATGTCATAATCTGTTCAATTCGAGTAAAAATGTGGCTGGCGTATACCAACCATATTTGGTAAACAACTTTCCACATCATAATGTTGAGAGATAAACTCACTCTTTATCAAACCCACAAATTCTTCACATCAAAATAGAAACATTTCTGCACCAACTCCTAATTAACCTCATATTTCAATAAGGAGGATTAGGAGTTAGTTAGGAGTTAGTCAGGAGTTGGCTGGGAGTGTCTAGTTTGTCTAGTCCTGAAATAGGTTTACACTAAATGTAAATTAAAATCAGGACAATACA
>CAZSBA010000056.1:12405-16215 GCA_964605035.1 uncultured Proteiniphilum sp.
TGTCTAGTCCTGAAATAGGTTTACACTAAATGTAAATTAAAATCAGGACAATACATGCAGCTAATATAGATTAATACAGATAATTATGGTGTAATATTATACTATTTAAATGAATTATAATAATCTTATATCTCACTCTTTTTATTTACATTGCTTCATTTTATTAAATCCTCCGTATCTTTGCACTTCAATAAAAGCAAGATAGATGGAACAGAAAAAATATTTTCTCGGGATGACGCAAGCCGAAATTAATGAATGCGTTACGGAACTGAAACTGCCTAAGTTTACGGGTAAGCAGATTGCCGACTGGGTATACTTGAAACGTGTGAAAAGTATTGATGAGATGACTAATATCTCTATTAAAAACAGGGAGATTCTTTCGAAAAGTTACGAAGTTGGAAGGACCGAGCCCATGAATGTAAAAACATCGGTTGATGGTACACGTAAGATGCTGTTTAGAACAGCAAGCGGAAAGTTTATAGAAACGGTTACAATACCTGAGGATGAAAGGCTAACAATTTGTGTATCGTCTCAGGTGGGATGTAGGATGAACTGCGACTTCTGTATGACGGGCAAAATGGGTTTTCAAGACAACCTTACTGCAAACGAAATTCTTAATCAGGTTTATTCAGTACCTGATTCAGATAAGATTACCAATCTGGTATTTATGGGTATGGGAGAACCATTAGATAATTACAAGCAGGTGAGTAAAGCATCTGACCTGCTTATGGCTGAGTATGGTTTGGCATGGAGCCCAAAGAGGATTACTCTTTCTACAATTGGCCTTACATCAAATATGCGTAGATTCCTCGACGATAGCAAATGCCATCTGGCAATAAGCCTGCATAACCCTGTTCCTGAACAGCGACTAGAGATTATGCCTATCGAAAAATCGGCTCCTATTACTTCAGTAATTGATATGCTAAGGGACTACGACTGGAGCCATCAACGAAGATTGTCGTTTGAGTATATTATGTTTGATGGGGTAAATGATTCACTTCTTTATGCAAGGGAGCTTTCAAAATTATTGGTGGGGCTAGATTGCAGAATTAACCTTATTCGTTTTCACGTAATTCCAATGAGCAAACTTAAGCCATCATCTAATGAGAATATGATAAAATTTCGTGATTTCCTTACTGCCAAAGGGTTTATCAGCACTATAAGAGCTTCGAGGGGTGAAGATATTTTTGCAGCTTGCGGAATGCTTTCTACTGCGAAAGTTAAAGATTAGAGCAAGTAAAATCATTTTTTATTGTATATTTGTTAGATTAAGTGGCATTGTAGTTTAATTACAAAAAATATAATTATGAAACAGTTGGCAGGTATATTTACAATTTTGGTAACAGTGATATTATTCACCTCTTGTGACAGTAGTGGTGGTTTTATGTCTGCGTCAGGTGCAAATAACGAAGTTCTTGTTATAATGGACGATAACTCGTGGGAGGGAGAAGCCGGAAGAGCATTGTATGATGTACTTAATTCTAACGTGAAAGGTTTACCTCAACCTGAACCAAACTTCAGAATTATACAGATTTCACCTGAAAACTTCACAAGCACTTTTAGGATGGCACGTAATGTAATTATTCCCGATATCTCTCCTATTTTTAGTCAGCCCAAACTAGAGTCTGAGCTTGATAAATATGCAAGAGGTCAGGTGATCATGAATATTAACGCATCTGACAGTACTGCTTTTGCCAACTTTGTAACCGAAAACAGTGCTACTATTGTTGACTATTTCATCAATAAAGAGCTTGAGCGTAACGGCAAATGGTTAATGAATGAAATTAAAAGCCCGTCGGTAAGAGCTCAACAGATGTTTGGAATTAACATTCATATACCCAAAGGTATAGTAAATTTTGAGGAGTTCACTAACTTCCTATGGGGCACCAATAACTCAGGAAGAGGACGCCAAGACATGGTAATATATCAGTTCCCCTACGATTCTGAGCGCGTATTTGAAAAAGAATCGCTTATAAGCGTACGTAACGAATATTTAGGTAAATATATTACAGGTTCATTTAATTCAAATATGACCACATCCACAGTCTATTCGCCAGACTATAAAAGAATGGAGGTAGATGGAATATTCCGTGCCGAGCTGCGCGGATTGTGGGAGATGACCAATGATATGATGGGCGGTCCGTTTGTAATGCAGGCGTTTATAAACGAAAATACTGGGATGGTGGTTGTTGTTGAAACTTTTGTTTATGCTCCTGAGATGAATAAACGCAACCTCATGAGAAGCCTTGAAGCCACATTTCACACAATAAGCATGCCACAACCAGAAGATGTTTTTATAGAAGGAAAATAAAGCAATATACAAGGAAAATATAAAATTATATACATGTCAGAATTAATAAGAGTAGGCATCACACATGGAGATGTTAACGGTATTGGCTACGAAATACTATTAAAAACATTTGCCGATACACGCCTCCTGGAGCTGTTTGTCCCAATTATATACGGGTCTTCAAAATCCGCTTCCTATCATCGCAAAGTACTGAATAACGACAAAGTTAATTACAATATCATTTCTTATGCCGATGAAGCTAGAGAAGGTAAAGTGAATTTGGTTAACTGTGTTAAAGAAGAAACCAGAATTGAAATAGGTACACCAAGTGCTGAAGCCGGGGAGGCAGCTTTTATTGCACTAGACTGTGCGTCTAAAGACTTGAAAGACAATAAAATAGACCTACTAGTTACACTTCCAATCAATAAAGACACTATACAGAGTGAGGAGTTCAAGTTCCCAGGACACACCGAGTTTCTTGAAGATCGCTTTTCTGAAAATGGAGAGAAAGCCTTGATGATTATGGCAACAGAGACTATGAAGGTGGCACTAGCAACTACCCATGTTCCGCTTAAAGATGTTTCGTCGATGCTCACAAAAGAACTTATTGCGGAAAAGCTAAGAACATTAAACCAAACACTTAAACGCGACTTCAGCATAGATGCACCACGCATTGCGGTGTTAGGTATAAATCCTCATGCGGGTGAGAACGGTTTGCTTGGAACAGAAGAGAATGAGATTATTGCACCTGTAGTTAGGGAAGCGCAAGATGAGTGGATTTTGTGTGCAGGACCATTTGCAGCCGACGGTTTCTTTGGAAGTGGACGCTTTAAAGAGTTTGATGCAATTTTGGCTATGTATCATGATCAGGGACTTATTCCTTTTAAGACCATGGCAATGGATATGGGAGTTAACGTAACTGGTGGTTTACCTATTGTACGTACATCACCCGACCATGGTACTGCCTATAACATTGCGGGTAAGAATGAGGCTTCGGAAGAGTCTTTTCGTCAGGCAATTTATATGGCTATAGATATATTTCGCAATAGATTTAATTACGACGAAGCTCGTAAAAATCCTCTTAAGAAGATGTTCTTTGATAGAAGTAGGGAAGATGAGACACTTGACCTGACAAATGAGGAACAAGATAAAGGGTAATAAACTTTATCTTTCTCATTTAGTGCATCGGTTCATAAGTGACACTTTCCATCTCGTTTGCAATTTATTTTTTATCGTCCTCTTTGCATGAATTGAATATAGACAGGATGACATAATCAATAAAATATTCATTGTCATTTTTTCAATTTTTGAAGATAATCGGTTTTCTGCACAAAATAAATATATAAATAATATTGAGTGAACACTTATAATTAAATGCTATTTCTTAAAAATATTAGTTTTTTAAACTATATAATACATTACCTGAGATTATAATTCTTGCGCTAAATGAAGACATCAATTCGCAAAAAACACAAATCAGAGCCTATTATTTGATTATATTTGCATATAATTATTTTTTT
>CAZSBA010000057.1:0-6720 GCA_964605035.1 uncultured Proteiniphilum sp.
GAGTTGGTTAAAGCTTTGTAGGTAGCAAATTAGTTTTAGATAATGATACTATGATGACATGAAGATATATGAATGTGTAAAATTATTGAGAGTGAATAGATGAATGGTATATTAATGATTAGTAATTAAATTCAAAGAATATATGTCTAAAATAAATTTGTCTATTTTAGTTAAATAGAATATCTTTGGTAAAAATTTTAATATATGAAAACTCTTCAAGTACCAATTCAAAATGTTTCTTTATATGAAACCATATCAGATAAAGTTAAAGTTCTCCTGGAAGCTGGGGCAGTTGCAGAGATAGATCAGGTTAACTGGAAAGATGAATTTCCCAAAAAATTGAAGGTTACGGCTAGGGTTGCACACGATAAAGAGAGTCTTCATCTTCTATATGCTGTTGTTGGTGAGCAGTTGCGTGCTGTAAACACAAACGATTTTGGTTCGGTATGGGAGGATAGCTGTGTTGAGTTTTTTATGCAGCGTGAAAGCCAAAAGGGATATATAAATTTTGAGTGTAATGTGCTGGGTGCACTTTTATCAAGAAAGCATGACTCTAGAGATAAAGCAGTTTCACAGAGTGATGAAGTAATGTCTTCAATATTTAGGAGTAGTACAATTAATCATAGATACATGAATGGAAAACAGGTGAGCGATTGGACAATGTATCTCGAAATACCAAAAAATGCCCTGGGATTTACTGATAGTGAATCATTGGCAGGACAAAAAATCAGGGCTAATTTTTATAAATGTGGAGATAAGACTCCTGAGCCACATTATATTAGCTGGAATCCTATAGATTTACCTCAACCCAATTTCCATGTTCCTCAGTTTTTTGGATTATTAGAACTGGAATAAAAAATTAATCTGAATAATAAAACAATAAATATAACCTAAAACAAAAATAATGAATGATATGGAAAAACTGAAAGAGATTGTCTTTCAATTTATTGACAAAGATGAGAACGTAAAAATTGAACCACTTGGTAAGGGTCACATAAACGATTCTTATAGAGTTGGTACTGATGAGAAAGAATATGTTTTACAACGTATTAATCACAATATCTTTAAAAACGTACACGAGCTGCAGAATAATATCCACAGGGTAACCAGCCATATTCGCACTAAGTTAATCGAAAAAGGTGTAACAGATGTTGAGCGACGTGTTATTACGCTTATACCAACACACGATGGAGCTCTTTATTATAAAGATGTTAATGGCGATTACTGGAGGCTAATGATCTTTATTAAAGATAGTAAGAGTTATGATGATATAAATCCCGATCTGGCATATCGAGCCGGTATGGCTTTTGGTGAATTTCAAAAAACCCTTGAAGATATACCTGGTGAGCCTCTTTTTGAAACTATCCCTAATTTTCATAATATGGAGAATAGGTTGGAGTCATTCAGAGAATCGGTTAAAGCAAACAAAGCCGGAAGACTAGATGAAGTTGCCGATCTTGTAAAGGAGATTGAGGATCGTGCCGAGGAGATGTGTAAAGCAGAAAGAATGCATAGAGAAGGCAAACTGCCAAAACGTATTAATCACTGCGATACTAAAGTTAACAATATATTATTTGATAACGACGATCAGGTTATATGTGTTGTAGATTTAGATACTGTGATGCCAGGTTATGTATTGTCTGATTTTGGCGATTTTATTCGCACAGGTGCCAATACAGGTGCAGAGGATGATAAGAATCTGGATAATGTATCTGTAAATTTAGATATATTTGAGGCTTATGCAAAAGGATATCTCAAACATGCTGCTTCATTTCTGACTGATACAGAGATCGAAAACTTGCCTTATGGAGCTAAGCTTCTGACTTATATGCAAACGGTTCGTTTCTTTACAGATTATATTGATGGAGATACTTATTATAAAATAGCTTATCCCCAACATAATTTAGTGAGAACAAAAGCTCAGTTCAAATTGTTACAGAGTCTCGAAGAAAATTACGAAAAGATGCAACAGATTGTAAAAGATGCATCTCGAAAATAGTTTTCAACTATTGAAAACAAATAATTTAGAATAAAAACAGGTGGTGTAAAGAAAAATTATTATCTTTGCACCGCTTTATTTTTAAGGAGAAACCGTGGCAAAATTTAGTTTGTACAATATTCCCCTAAAGAACCTCTCGCCGGGAGTTCATACTTATGAGTATGAATTAGATAGAAAGTTTTTTGAAGCTATTGATGGTGATGAGGTTAGGAAAGGTGATGTAAGTGTGATATTAAATGTCAGAAAAACTTCATCTACCTTTGAATTCAATTTCGAAATTGAAGGTGTTATTAAAGTTCCATGTACAAGATGTCTTGATGATATGGACTTGGGTGTTGACACAAAAAGCCGACTTATTGTTAAGTTTGGTAGTGAATATTCGGAAGAGAGTGATGAAATTGTTATTATACCGGAAGATGAAGGTGAGATAAATATCGCATGGTTTTTATATGAATTTATAGCACTTACAATTCCGATAAAGCATACTCATCCACCAGGTGAGTGTAATAGGGTTGTTTCATCAAAATATAATAAGCACAGAGCTGTAAGTGCCGATGATGATGAAGATGATAGCGACGAATTTATAAGTGAGGATTCAGAAACTCAAGAAGAAGATACTCCGCAAAATGATCCGCGTTGGGATGCACTTCGAGGGTTAGAATTAGATGATAATTAAACAAAATAGTAAAAATTGATATAAAATGGCACATCCAAAGAAAAGACAATCGTCTTCAAGACAAGGAAAAAGAAGAGCGCATGATCATGCCAAAACGCCAACATTGGCTTTATGTTCTAATTGTGGAGCATGGCATGTTTATCATACCGTTTGTAATGAGTGTGGTTATTACAGAGGTAAACTGGCTATTGAAAAAGATGCGATAGCTTAAGGCGGTCCACTTTATCTTCTATAAAAAGACCCTGAAATAACCTGTTCGTTTTTTCAGGGTCTTTTTGCATTAAGTCAATATGTTTTTTAAATTCACAGTGATTTTTTTGTTTTATTAAGCGATAATGAATAAAATAAACTCCGTAATTACAGGTATATCTGCTTGTGTACCCGATTACGTCCTCACTAATGAGGAACTTTCCACAATGGTAGACACTACCGATGAGTGGATTATGACAAGGATAGGAATTAAAGAGAGAAGAATCTTAAAAGGAGAAGAGCAGGGCGTGTCTGTGTTAGGAACAAAAGCTGCTGAAGATCTTTTAAGAAAGACAAATACATTACCTGAGGAAATAGACGCAGTAGTATTTGCTACTTCAACTCCCGATCATCCTTTTCCATCATCTGCATCTATGGTAGCAGAGAATGTCGGCATTAAAAATGCTTTCTGTTTTGATATGGAAGTTGCCTGTTCGGGATTTGTATATGGTCTTGAAATTTGTAACGGATTAATTAAAACAGGTAAATATAAAAAAGTAATTTTGTTAGCAGGCGATAAAATGTCGTCAATAACTAATTATAAAGATCGTACTACATGCCCGCTTTTTGGCGATGCTGCAGGTGCAGTGCTTATTGAGCCAACAGAAGAAGATTTGGGTATTATAGATGCAGAGCTGCACTCTGATGGAGTAGGGTATAAACCTCTTCAGATGAAAGCTGGGGGTAGTAAATATCCTGCAACAGAAGATACAGTTAGAAATTCTGATCACACAGTTCATCAAGAAGGACAAGTTGTATTTAAGTATGCAGTATCTAAAATGGCAGAAGTATCAGAATCAATTATGAAAAGGAACAACCTCGAGGCAGAAGATGTTGACTGGCTGGTTCCTCATCAGGCAAATATGAGAATAATTGATGCTGCAATAAACAGAACAGGGTTGCTTCGCGAAAAGGTAATGATTAATATAGAAAAATATGGAAATACAAGTGCGGCTACTATCCCTCTCTGTTTATGGGAATGGGAGCCTAAGCTTAAGAAGGGTGATAATATTATCCTTACAGCATTTGGTGCCGGTTTTTCTTGGGGAAGCGTTTATATAAAATGGGGATACGACCCTGTAGCCGAAGATTAGTAATTGAAATTAAAAAAGAAGTGGAACAGATAAAAAATCACCGATCAGGATTTGTAAACATCGTTGGAAATCCCAATGTAGGAAAGTCTACACTAATGAATCGATTGGTGGGAGAGAAGATTTCTATAATTACAGCCAAGTCCCAAACAACTCGTCATAGAATTATGGGTATTGTAAATACGCCTGAGTATCAGATTGTATATTCAGATACCCCAGGAGTTTTGCAACCCAACTACAAGCTTCAAGAGCAGATGCTTGGCTTTTCACTTTCTGCACTTCAGGATGCAGATGTTCTATTATATGTAACCGATGTAGTTGAGAAAATTGATAAAAATGATACGTTTCTCTCCAAGGTGCAGCAATTAGATCTTCCCGTTTTACTTCTTATAAATAAGATAGATCAAACTAATCAGAGCGACTTAGAGAAGTTTGTTGAAATCTGGAAGCAGATGCTTCCCAAATCTGAAATATATCCCATATCAGCATTAAACGATTTTGGTGTTGAAATGGTACAAAAACGTATACTGGAATTATTACCTGAATCGCCTCCTTACTTCGAAAAGGATGCATTGACGGATAAGCCGGCACGTTTTTTTGTAACAGAAATCATACGTGAGAAGTCTCTAATGATCTACCAGAAAGAGATACCATACTCAATTGAGGTAGCCGTAGAAGAATTCAAAGAAGAGAGTGATATTATTCGCATAAGAGCGATTATTCTAGTTGAAAGAGATACCCAAAAGGGTATAGTGATTGGGCATAGAGGAGAATCGCTGAAGAAGCTTGGTACGATGGCTCGGAAAGATATAGAGCTGTTTTTTGAGAAGAAGGTCTTTTTGCAACTTTATGTGAAAGTTGAGAAAGATTGGAGAGATAGAGATAATATACTCAAGAGGTTTGGGTATAAACTTGATTAATAAAATAATATGCAAAATTTAGTAGCAATAGTGGGCCGCCCAAATGTTGGTAAATCCACCCTGTTCAACCGCTTAACGCAGACAAGACAGGCAATAGTGACTGATATAGAGGGAACAACACGCGATCGTCTTTACGGAAAGGTAAACTGGAATGGAGTAGAGTTCTCTTTGGTTGATACCGGCGGATGGGTTGTTAACTCTGAAGATGTAATGGAAGATGAGATCAATAAGCAGGTACGTGTTGCTATTGAAGAAGCAGATGTTATTCTATTGGTAGTTGACGTTATGAGTGGGGTTACCGACTTGGATACAGGGGTTGCACAGATGCTCCGTAAATCGGGTAAGCCTGTTGTAATTGTTGCAAATAAAGCCGATAATTTCGATATAAGTCACCAGTCGGCTGAGTTCTATTCTTTTGGACTAGGAGATCCATTTAGTGTTTCAAGTATCAATGGGGCAGGAACAGGAGATCTGCTTGATCATATTGTTACATTATTCACTAAAAGTAGTGAAGAAGAAGTACTTGAAGAAATACCTAAGATTGCAATAGTAGGACGTCCAAACGCTGGTAAATCTTCGTTTGTTAATTCACTTCTTGATGAGGAAAGGAGTATTGTAACCGATATTGCCGGTACAACACGCGATTCTATCTTCCACAGATATAATAAATTTGGAATGGATTTTTACCTTATTGATACTGCGGGTATAAGAAAAAGAGGTAAAGTAAGCGAAGATCTTGAGTATTTCTCAGTTATCAGATCTATTAGAGTAATAGAGAATGCAAACGTTTGTGTTTTGATTATTGATGCTACCAGAGGTATTGAAAGTCAGGATATGAATATATTCTCACTTATTCAAAAAAATAGAAATGGTCTTGTTGTTTTTGTAAATAAGTGGGACACAGTTGAAGAGAAGGATAATATTGTTGTAAAAACATTTGAGAATGCCATTCGTCAAAGATTAGCTCCATTTACCGATTTCCCAATTGTTTTTGGCTCTGCTATTACTAAACAGCGAATCCTTAAAGTGATGGATCTCACCAAACTGGTATATGATAATAAGAAAAGGAGAATTCCTACACACAAACTCAACGAGGTTTTGTTGCCCATTATTGAGAGAACACCACCTCCTTCAAATAAAGGAAAATTTGTTAAAGTTAAGTATATTACACAACTCCGCAACACTAGTGTCCCTTCATTTGTTTTCTTCTGTAATCTTCCTCAATGGGTGAAAGAACCTTATCGTAGATTTGTAGAAAACCGTATGCGCGAGAACTGGGATTTTACAGGAACACCCATCAATATTTTCTTCAGAGAAAAATAAATGGTGAATTATAATGAAATACGGAAAATATTGCGTTAATTTGTATTGATTTGAGATTTTAGAATAGTTGTAAAACTTTAATCTTATCACAAAAAAATATAAATTTGAAACGCAAATTCCCGGTCGAAAGATCGGGCAAAACCAAATGAGCAGGGATGAATACGAAAAACAATCTTGAGAACGAAAAACTACCTCTTAACGAAGATCAATCTGTAACTAAACTAGATTCTCAAACTGAATCTACTGAATTAAATTCTGAAAAAGTTCAGGAAGATCAGGACGAAATTGAAAAGGAGCCATTAGTTGACGAAGAACCAGTCGACGAATCAACAGAACAATTGGTAGAAAAAGAGTCTGGTACTGAAACGATAGAGCCAATGAAGGAAGAAGCGTCTGTTAGTGAAACATCAGAGCCTGTTGTTGCAGAGCCCGTAGTTGAACCAGAGCCTGTAGTTGAAACAG
>CAZSBA010000057.1:6820-8573 GCA_964605035.1 uncultured Proteiniphilum sp.
CAAAAGAAACAGAACCTGCCTCAAAAGAACAGGATGAATCTGAGATAGATTACGATCTTGAAGATGCAAACAATGATGATTCTGATGATGATGAGAACGATGATGACATCGACGAGCATACTGTTTCGGATGATTCAAGTGCAGTATTAATGCCAATTGTAGATATTGTTGATCAACTTCGTAAGTTACTTGAGAAGGGTTCTCTACAGCGTAAAAATGTAGAGGAGTATAAAAATCAATTTTACAGATCACTTCGCAATGAGATTGAATCACAAAAACAGGCTTTTAAAGCAGATGGTGGTGAAGAGATTGATTTTGTTGCAAAAGAACCCGATGTATATACCGAAGGAAAAGAGCTACTTTTAAAAATAAAAGAGAAGCGTGCTGAACTCGTTGCAGAGGAAGATGCAATAAAAGAGAAGAATTTAGCCAGAAAACTAGCGATAATAAATCAAATAAAACTCCTTACAGAAACACAAGGACATGAGGATTTCAATAAAACATATCAGGATTTTAAGGCACTTCAACAAGAATGGAGTGAAATAAAGCTTATACCTCAATCTAAGGTTAACGAGTTATGGAAATCATATCAGCGTTACGTAGAGAAGTTTTATGACTTGGTTCGTATTAATAATGAGTTTAGAGAGTACGACTTTAAAAAGAATCTCGAACTTAAAACAGATTTGTGTGTTGCCGCTGAAAAATTGGATGAAGAGACTGATGTAGTTTCTGCATTCCACCAACTTCAAAATCTTCATCAAGAGTGGAGAGAGATTGGCCCGGTATCTAGAAAAGATCGCGAAGAGATATGGGGTAGGTTTAAGGCAGCTTCAACAGTAATAAATAAAAAATATCAAGAGCATTTCGAGGAGTTAAGGGGTAAAGAGGATGAGAACCTTGAACTAAAATCTGCTATTTGCGAGAAGCTAGAGGCAATTGATTATACCAAAATCAAATCTATTAAGGACTGGAACAGAAACGTTAAAGAAGTACTAGAACTTCAGTCGGAATGGCGCAAGATTGGTTATGTGCCAAGGAAATGGAATACAAAGATTTATAAGAGATATCGTGCAGCATGTGATCTGTTCTTTAAAAATAAAAACGAATATTATAAGTCGCTCAGAGGAGAGATGGACGATAATCTAAAGAAAAAGATAGAGCTATGCGAACGCGCAGAGGCTTTGAAAGACAGCACCGATTGGAAAAAAACTACTCAGGATATGATTGAAATTCAGAGAGAGTGGAAAACAATTGGAATTATACCTCGCAAACATGTCGATTCTGTATGGAAACGATTTATCTCTGCCTGCGATTACTTCTTTGAACAGAAAAAATTGAACACATCTTCTCGTTACGAAGAAGAGAATAATAATCTTATTGCCAAGAGAGATATTGTTGAATCAATAAAGGGGCTAGATTCTTCTATCAGTAATGATGAAGCATTATCTCAGTTGCATGAGTTGATGGCTAAATGGCAAGCAATTGGGCACGTGCCTTACAAAATGAAGGATGTTTCTTACCACGAGTTTTACGAAGCTACAGAAGCTCAGTTTGACAGACTCAAAGTAAATAAATCTGATCGGAAGCTAGAAACTTTCAAGTCTAGTATTTCAGATATAGCGAAATCAGGCAATTCTAAGAATCAACTATATTTTGAGCGTGAGAAACTCATGCGTCAGTATGATCGTATGAAGAATGAGCTACAGACATATGAAAATAATTTAGGATTCTTATCTATTTCGTCTAAAAAAGG
>CAZSBA010000057.1:8673-15966 GCA_964605035.1 uncultured Proteiniphilum sp.
TAATCTAAACAAAATGAAAGAATGAAAAAGAAAAGAAGTTTTAAACTATGTAAGGGTTTATTATTCGCTTTCATGTGGATATTAGCCCTTGGAGTATCTTCTCAAAACTTAACTTTGAGAGGAAATGTGAGTGATATCTCGGGTGAACCTCTTATTGGAGTAACAATACAGGTTCTGAATACTTCCGTGGGTACCATTACAGATGCTGATGGTAATTTCAGTTTATTAAATGTTTCACCCGATGCTATTATTGAAGTTTCATACGTAGGAATGACTTCGCAGCGAATTAATGTTAATGGAAGAACTACCATAGATGTAGTTTTAACTGAGGATACTGAGCTACTTGGTGAAGTTGTTGTAACGGGATTTGGACTTTCTCAAAGAAAAGAGTCTTTAACTTCGGCTATATCAGTTATCGGAGCAGAAGATATAAGTAGATCACAAGCATCTACAGCTTCAGGTGCTCTAGTTGGTAAGATTCCAGGTATAAATTCGCGTCAGGTGGATGGTCGTCCCGGTGCTTCAACTAATATTCAGATTAGGAATATGGGATCACCACTTTATGTAATTGATGGTATACAATCTGATGCAGGTCAATTTAATAATATCGACTTTAACGATATTGAGTCGATATCGGTATTGAAAGATGCATCTGCTGCCATTTATGGAGTAAGAGCAGCAAATGGAGTTGTTGTTGTTACAACTAAAAAAGGAACAAGAAATACCAGAAATACTGTTACTTTGAATGCTAATTATGGCTGGCAAAGTTTGTATGATTTCCCGCGTCCTGCCACTGCAGAGACCTATATTAAAAACTATATTCAGTCGCAAACAGTGCAGGGTGCTACTAATTATACTTACACTCCAGAAGATTATCAAAAATGGCAACAGGGAACTGAAAAAGGATATGTTCCGTTTGATTGGTATGATTTCATATGGGAAGTTGCACCTCAAACATACATAAATGCTAACGTTTCGGGTGGATCGGACGATATAAACTACTATCTAAGTGTTGGTAATCTTCGTCAGGATGCTATGATTGTAAATTATGGTGGTTTTGAGCGAACAAACATTCAAATGAATGTGAATGCCAATATAACTGACCGTTTCAGAATTGGTGGAGGTATGAATGGAAGAATTGAGAAAAGAATAAATCCGGGTGTTCCTGAGCCAGACGACTATTGGATGCCTCGCTTTGGTACTTTCAGAAACTTGCCTACAAGAAGACCATTTGCAAATGATAATCCATTGTACCCAACGCTTACATCAACAAACCCAGCAACTAACTTTGGGTGGCTTACATATGATACAGCAGGTAAATTTGAAGATACTTGGAGGGTTGCTCAATTGAATTTTAATGCAGAGTATGAGATTTTTGATGGATTAAAAGCGAAAGCACTTTTCAGTTATTTTTTAGCAAATCAAAAGTTAGATAATCATGAGTATACATATAAATTGTATGGCTATGATGAGGATACAGACACTTATCCGGTTATTTTTGAAAATAATAATCCATGGCGTGAAAGAACACAAGGATTTACAGAGGATGTGACTACCAACATACAGCTGGCATATGATAAGAAGTTTGGCTTACATAATATAGCAGCAGTTCTTGGTGCTGAGACAATTAAAAGAGATACCCCTAGTACATGGGTACACTCTATTCCTACCTCTAATGCATTAAATCTAATTGATTATGAGACAATGGATACCTACAATGATACAGGAAATAATACACAAGCTCGTGTAGGTTTCTTGGGTAGATTTAATTATGATTTTGCAGGTAAATATTTAGTTGAATTATCGGGTAGATATGATGGGTCGTGGAAGTTTCCACCAGATCATAGATGGGGATTCTTTCCTTCAGCATCTGTAGGTTGGAGAATGTCGGAAGAGAATTTCTGGCGTGACAGTCGATTAGCTGATATATTTTCAGATTTTAAACTCAGAGCATCTTATGGATTGTTGGGAGATGACAACGTAAGTGGATACAGCGCTTTTGATTATATGGGTGGTTATACATATAAAAATGGTGGTTCTGTTATTGATAATACGTATACAATTGGTACAGTTCCACGTGGTTTGCCTGTTACTACATTATCATGGATAAAGGCAGAAATTCTTGATATAGGTATAGATGCAAGTTTTTATAACGGAAAACTAACCGGATCATTTGACTACTTCAGACGTATGAGAA
Organism: uncultured Proteiniphilum sp.; assembly: GCA_964605035.1. Taxonomy (GTDB): domain Bacteria; phylum Bacteroidota; class Bacteroidia; order Bacteroidales; family Dysgonomonadaceae; genus Proteiniphilum. The sequence continues at coordinate 10,871 of CAZSBA010000057.1, forward strand.
CTGGTTTGCCCGCTTCAAGATACGATATATTATTGCCTTCAGAAGTAGGATTTAGCTTGCCACGAGAAAACTTGAATTCAGATATGCACAAGGGTTATGATCTATTCATGAAATGGAGTGATGTAGTTGGAGACCTAACCTATTCAATTGGAGCAAATGCCACTTATTCAAGGTTTTATGATTGGGAACAGTATAAACCTCGATTTAGTAACTCATGGAATGTATATAGGAATTCTATTAATAAGCGTTATGGTTATCTTAACTGGGGACTTGAGGCTGATGGACAATTCCAGAGCTGGGAAGAGATTGCTACATGGCCTATAGATAACGACAGACAAGGTAACAGAACATTACGTCCGGGTGATGTGAAGTATGTTGATGTTAATGGTGATGGAATCATCAACTGGTTAGATGAGCGTCCTATTGGTTATCGTCAGGACTCAACTCCAATATTTAACTATGGATTTAACTTCTTCTTTATGTGGAAAGGCTTTGATCTAGCGTTCGACTTAACCGGAGGTGCTTTATCAACATGGTACCAAGAGTGGGAACAAAGAAATCCATTCCACGATGGAGGTAATAATCCTCAGTATTATATGGAAGATACATGGCGTTTAGCTGATATTTGGGATGCCAACAGTGAGCTTATACCCGGAAAATATCCTATGTTGTTAATTGGAAACAGTAGTCACAGTAATTACTGGAACAGTACATTCTGGAAGAAAAATGTAAGATATATAAAAGTAAGAAACTTGGAGCTTGGGTATAATGTTCCTAAATCAATTGTTCAAAAAGCAGCATTGTCTGATTTAAGAATATTTGTTGCAGGACAGAACCTTTTTGGTTTCACCAATTTAGTTGGTGTTGATCCTGAAATTCAGGAAACTAATGGATTAGCCTATCCAACAACCAGGATCGTGAATATTGGTTTAACTGTTAAATTCTAGAAAGATTATGAAAATAAAAAATATATTTATTGTATTAGCTTTAATGCTTTTTACACTGGGTAGTTGTTCAGATTTCCTAGAACGAGAGCCCGATACAATATTATCCGATGACCAGGTTTTCGGTGATGAGGTGATGATTAAATCTGTTCTTGCTAACTTCTATGGAAGAATTACTTGGGGACAGCATATAGACGATTCATATTCATATACTATTTTAGACGAAGCTTCAAGATCAGATAGTGGACCCGATACAAGACAGGGTTTTGAAGATAATAGATGGAGAGTATATGATTATACCTTGATGAGAAACCTTAATCAGTTTTTAGAAGGTGTACGAGCAACGGATGTATTAGACATAGAAACACAAAATCAATTGGAGGGAGAAGCCCGATTTATCAGAGCTTGGCTATATTTTAATATGGCAAGAGGTATGGGTGGTATGCCAATAATTGGAGATGATGTTTTTGAATATACTCCCGGGATGGATATTACTACTTTGCAATATCCCAGATCAACAGAGGCTGAGATTTATAATTACATAATTTCTGAGTGTGAGGCTATTAAAAATATGTTGCCTGAAGATCCATCAGTTAACGCAGCAAGAGCTACTAAGTGGGCTGCATTAATGCTTAAAGCCAGAGCTGCAGTTTATGCTGGATCATTAGCTAACTACAATAATAAAATGCCTAATCCTATAACTACTCCCGGGGCAGAGGTAGGTATCCCTGCCAGCCTTGCCAATGGTTTCTATGAAACTGCGTTATCTGCTGCAGAAGAGGTAATAAATGGTGAAATGTATGAATTACAGATATCAAAACCAGATGATAGAGGAAGAAGTTTTTATGAAGCTCTTTCTGTTAAGGAAAACAATAAAGAGGTGATTTGGGCACGTGACTATAAGTATCCGGGACAAACTAATGGTTTCACACAGAGTAATATTCCTGCTTCTCACGCTGAAGATATCGACCGTGCGTATGCTGGTCCGATACTTAATCTTGTAGAAGATTTTGAGTATATTAACGATAGGGATGGCGAAATAAACATTAGAGATAACAGCGGTAATTATATCTTTTATGATAATCCTGAAGATGCGTTTGCAAATAAAGATCCAAGATTATGGGGAAGTATAATTTATCCGGGTGCTGTTTTTAAAGGTATGCCAGTGGTTTTACAAGCAGGACAAAAGTATTTAGATAATGGTGAATGGAATGTTATTACAAGCTCTCCTGGTAACACTGATGATGATGGAGTTATTATAACTTCAGTTAACGGTCCCAATCAGTCGAATGATCAGTATGTAAACAAATCAGGTTTTTTCTTCCGTAAATTTTTGGATGAGACTCCCGCTGCTTCAACTCGAGGTAGGAGAAGTGAGATGTGGTTTCCTAGATTTAGATTTGCTGAAGCTGTTTTGATTGCTTCTGAGGCAGCATTTGAACTTGGCCAATCGGCAAAAGCGCTTTCATACCTAAACATGGTTAGAGAAAGAGCAGGAATACAATTACTCACCTCGATGACATTTGATGATATTGTACAGGAAAGAAGAGTTGAGTTTGCTTTTGAAGATCATAGATATTGGGATTTAAAACGATGGAGATTAGCTGATCAGGTGTGGAATGGGATACAAGATGATCCTGACGCTCAACAATGGGGTTTATTCCCATATCTGGTTAACGATCCGGGTAATCCTAATCATGGAAAATGGATATTTGATAAAGTGAAAATTCATATGTCACCATATCCACGTAATTTCCAATTGAGAAATTATTATAACTTCATTGATCAGGGCTGGATAAACAATAATCCTAAATTAGTTAGAAATCCTTATCAATAAAGAGTGTGTAATATTTTTAAAACAGAAAAAATTATGATACAAAATAAATACTTAATAATATTATTACTGTCTGTTTTTGCCTTTACTGCTTGTGGGTTAGATAACTACGATACCCCACAATCAGAGTTGCATGGTAAGATTACCTATAACGGACAAACACTTGGTTTACGTGGAACCGGTGAAGCAATTCAATTGCAGTTATATCAAGATGGATATGAATTAAGAGACCATATACCTGTGTATGTTGGTCAGGATGGAACTTTTAAAGCATTACTTTTTGATGGTGAATATAAGTTAGTAACAAGAAATCAGAATGGACCATGGGTTAATTCACGAGACACAACCGTTATTAATTTAAAAGGATCTTCAACAATAGATATTGAGGTTACACCATACTTTACAATATCGAATGCAAATATTACACTGAGTGGTAATCAACTGAATGGCACATTTACTGTTAACAAGGTAGTGCAAACTGCAAATATCGATTATGCAATGTTATTGGTTAGTAAGACTAACTTTGTTGATGATGTATCGTATATTGCCAGACAAGATTTTGATAATCCTGAAGCTGGAGCATTAAACTTATCAATGGATTTGTCTGACAACCAAGAGTTTGCTAAGGCAAAAGCTCTTTATGCAAGAGTTGGTGTAAGAACATCGGGGGCAGATCAGGCAATATATTCAGAGGTAGTAAAACTTAAATAATATATTAAAGAGTTTCAAATAATCAGACTTTCTCTTTATTATGAAGGGAAGGTCTGATTTTTAAATATTTAAAAATGAAAATATCAAGATTTTTGGTTTTGTTGAGTGTTGTAGTCTTATTATTTGCATGTAATAATTCAGAAAAGAATGATCAGGAAAATGATGATCAGGAAAATGATGAGGTACTAACGCTTGTTGACTTAGCAGATCCATTTATAATGCTGCATGGTGATCTATATTATGCATATGGTACCAATTCACCAGATGGAATAGAAGTTTATACATCTGATGATTTAAAGGAGTGGAAGAAAGAACAAAATTTGGCCCTTCATAAAGATAATTCATATGGTGACAGGTGGTTTTGGGCACCAGAGGTTTATAATGTTAACAATAAGTTTTATATGTATTACTCTGCCGATGAGCATATGTGCGTTGCAACTTCAGATTCACCGCTTGGACCATTTGTGCAAGATGATAATAAACCTATGATTGAGGATGAGAAAACAATTGATAATTCGTTGTTTATAGATGATGATGGTACACCATATCTTTTTTTCGATAGGTTTAATGATGGTTTGAATATATGGGTTGCTGAACTTCAAGATGATTTAAAAACTATTAAAAAGGAAACTATGCATAAATGCATTAATGTTTCGCAGGAATGGGAAGAGGTTTGGCCAAGAGTTAACGAGGGATCTTTTGTAGTAAAACATAATGGTATTTATTATATGACATATTCTGCTAATAGCTATGAGAGCCAATTTTACGGAATTGGTTGTGCTACTGCTACAGATATAATGGGTGAGTGGATTAAGTATTCGGATAATCCTCTATTACAAATGCCAGGTAATTTAGTGGGAGTTGGTCATAGTGCCATGTTTAAGGATAAAGATGGAGATTTAAAAAAAGTATTTCACGCACATCACGATAAGAACAGTATTCATCCAAGAAAAATGTATATAACAAGTGTAGGGTTTAAAAATATTGAGGGAATAGATAAACTTTACATTGACGATAATTACGATGTGCCTTTTCTTGTAAAGTAGTATAAGTATGAGTGTTTGATTAGTTTATGTTATTTTATGATACAATAATACTATAAAAAAAATGATTAATTTGCTAGCTTTGTAATAATGTACTAGATAGATATTGAACCTTTTATTTACATGTTATGAATTATCTAAGAAAATTTAACCGAATTATATTCATTGGAGGTATTGCTGCATTTCCAGGTATTATAAAATCACAAAATATCAATAGTAGCGAGAGACCAAAAAATGTTTTAATGATTCTGGTAGATGACTTGAAACCCAATTTAGGATGTTATGGTGATGATATTGCTGTAAGCCCAAATATTGATAGGCTTGCATCTAAAGGAATACGTTTTGATATGGCATATTGCAATCAGGCTGTTAGTGTTGCTTCACGCTATAATTTGCTTACTGGGGCAAGATCAACCAGTACTGGTCTTTATGATTTTGGAAAAGAATTAAGAGATGTATATCCAAATGCGGTTACACTACCTCAATTCTTTATGAATGCAGGTTACCATACAGAGGCTATAGGAAAGGTGTTTCACGTGGGACACGGAAATACTAATGACAAAG
>CAZSBA010000058.1:0-5248 GCA_964605035.1 uncultured Proteiniphilum sp.
GCAAGCCGACAAAACACTTAAAGGTAATCCTGATATACCTGTGTTCAGACTTGCAGAAGCTTATTATATGTTAGCTGAATGCAAATTAAGAGCAGGTGATAAAGCTGGTGCAGCTAACTTAATTAATGAAGTACGTAATCGTTACTTCCCCGAAGGCGATCCAGATCCTGTAACTTCTGCTAATCTTGACGAATGGCGTATGCTAGACGAATGGATGATTGAGTTTATTGGAGAAGGCCGTCGTCGTACCGACCTGGTACGTTGGGATAAGTATACAACTGAAGCTTGGTGGGATAAACCTGCTGATGGTCCAGGTAAAGCACACTTCAACCGCTTTCCTATACCAGAACAGGCAATGGGTAGTAACCACCTTATTGAACAAAATCCCGGATATCAATCAGCTGAATAAGTTCTGATAACAATTTAATAGAAGGTAAGTAAGTTCAATTTATTTTGAACTTGCTTACCTTTTTTTATTTGTAGTAATTTTTATAAAAAGTTTAATTTTTATAAGAATAGTATGTATATTTGAAAATCGATCTTTTGATGCTAACCTCATGAAATACAATATGCTTATTTGATTATTAACGAATATAAAGGAAATGATGGCTGAACTTAACAAAGATATTATGAAAAGGAAACCTGTAATTATTGGGATTGGTGAGGTACTTTGGGATATGCTTCCTAGTGGAAAAAAGGCTGGTGGCGCTCCAGTTAATTTTGTATACCATACGTATAAACTGGGTGCAGATAGTTATGCTGTGAGTGCGGTTGGGAAAGATGATTTAGGAGATGAGATATTAGAAGTGATTAATGGAACTGGCATTAATCATAAAATAGAGAGAGTAGATTATCCAACGGGTACGGTAAATGTTAGCTTGAAGGATGGGATTCCAACTTATGAGATTATTGAGAATGTTGCTTGGGATTTTATTGAGATTAGCGACGAATTGGAAGAGCTGGCTAAGAGAGCTGATGTTGTTTGTTTTGGAACATTGGCTCAAAGATCGGAGATATCGAGAAATACTATACAAACCATACTATCTGTAGTTCCGGCACAAGCATATTGCATATTTGATATTAATTTAAGAGAGAGGTTTTTTAATAAGGAGATTATTTCGGACTCTCTGAACAGGTGTAATGTTTTTAAAATTAATGATGAGGAGTTGTTGGTTGTAAAACAGATGTATGATATTGAGCATTTGAATGAAAAAGATAGTTGTAGATGGTTTATTGATAAGTTTGATTTGAAGTTCTTGATTTTAACGGCAGGGGCAGATTATAGCGTTATAATGACTCCTGAGGTTTATTCTTACATAAAAACTCCCATTGTGGAGGTTGTTGACACTGTTGGGGCAGGTGATTCTTTTGCTGCAGCATTTATCACAAGTATATTGAAAGGGAAATCGATTGAAGAGGCTCATAGGGATGCTGTTGACCGATCGGCTTTAGTTTGTACAAAAGAGGGCGCATGGGTAACTGATAATTAGTTAGATATTATTTAAATATAAATTATATGAAAAAGAATACACTTTTAATGCTTCTGCCAGTGATGTTATCATTCTTTGTAATGGGGTTTGTTGACTTGGTGGGTATTGCTACTAATTATATTAAAGATGATTTTGAACTGAACGATACTTTGGCAAATTTAATGCCTTCGATGGTTTTTCTGTGGTTTTTTGTTTTCTCTATTCCTACTGGTATGCTGATGAATAAAATAGGGAGAAGAAATACAGTTATACTAAGTATTGTTGTTACAATGGGGGCATTGATTATTCCGCTGGTGAATTATAGTTTTGTATCTATGCTTATAGCTTTTTCATTGCTTGGAATAGGTAATACACTAATGCAGGTTTCTCTTAACCCTTTGGTATCTAATATAGTATCTAGAGATAAGCTGGCAAGTACCTTAACTTTTGGGCAGTTTATAAAGGCTATTGCCTCTTTTCTGGCTCCAATTATTGCAGCGTGGGGTGTAGTAAAGCTGGGAGATTGGAAAATGATATATCCGATATTTGCAGGTATTTCTTTAATAGCAATTACAGATTTTATTTTTACTAAAATTGAAGAGAATAGAGTTACCAGATTATCAACTTTTAAGGATAGTTTGATTTTACTTAAGGACTCAAATTTACTTATGCTGTTTTTAGGCATTATGGTGCATGTGGGGATTGATGTTGGTATTAATACTACCGCTCCTAGATTATTAATTGAGAGGTTGGGAATGCCTCTGTCTGAAGCGGGTTATGCTACTAGTGTTTATTTCTTATTTCGTACAATTGGTAGTTTGAGTGGTGCCTTTATCCTATCGAGATATTCAGCAAAAAAATTCTTTTACATTAGTGTTTTCGCTATGTTAGTGGCAGTGGTGGGACTTTTTGTGAATAGTTCTTATATAGTTACTATTGTTTGTGTTGCATTAATTGGACTGGGGAATTCGAATATATTTTCAATAATGTTCTCACAAGCATTATTATACAAACCAGAAAGGGAGAATGAGATATCGGGACTAATGATTATGGGTCTTGCGGGTGGTGCGATATTTCCATTACTAATGGGTGTGGCATCTGATGCAATTGGTAGCCAGTTGGGTGCAATTTTTGTTATTAGTGTTTGTGTGCTTTACTTGCTATTTTTATCCACAAGAATTAAGAAAATTAGAACAGTAAATTAATTGTTATGAGAGTATATATAAATATTTTGTTGTTGTTGGCTGTGTTCTTACTTAGTGCTTGTGTACAAAAGGATATTTTGATTGATGATTTTGAATCGGGCACTTACGACAAATGGACTGTGGAAGGGGAGGCGTTTGGTGATTCGCCAAATAAACCTGACAGAAAAGAGATTAATCTAGATGAGATAAGTGGTAGTTATATTGCAGATAGCTATGGGAATAACGATGATTTGATTGGGTTGTTGACTTCAAGTGAGTTTACTATTGAACGCAACTATATTAATTTTATGGTTGGTGGAGGTACACACGAAGAGTTGTTTATAGAATTGGTAGTTGAGGGAGAGTCGGTTGCTAAAAGTCGATCTGTTACATCTAGTGGGGTTCTAAACAATCTCTCTTGGGATGTAAGAGCTTTTAAAGGTAAGCCTGCTGTTATTAGAATTGTAGATAATGCACAAGGAGGCTGGGGGCATATATTGGTGGATAATATTTACCAAAGTAATGAAGATGAAAGTACAATTATAACTGATTATCAGCTTACTTACAAGTCGGATAGTAATTATTTGTTAATACCCGTTGAGGACAATGCGCCTGAGTTGAAAATTATGCTTACAGTAGATAATGAGAAAGTATCGGAAGCGATGTATATTCGTTTGGCAAATACAAAGATTGATTATTATGTGCCAATTGATGTCTCAAAATTTAAAGACAAGGATATTGCACTTTATTTTGATTATGTGAACAAAGAGAGTATCGGGTTTACTAATATTACTAAATCTGATAACTTCGATTTCGATTATAACGAAACATATCGTCCGAGCTATCATTTCAGTACAAGCTACGGATGGATTAACGATCCGAACGGTATGGTTTACTATGATGGAGAATATCATCTTTACTATCAGTATAACCCTTATGGTTCTAGATGGGGTAACATGCATTGGGGGCATGCAGTGTCTGAAGATTTGGTTTCGTGGGAGCATATTCCGTTTGCTTTGGCACCCGACTCGCTTGGTACAATATTCTCGGGAAGTGCAGTTATTGACAAAAAGAATACTTCTGGTTTTGGAAAGGATGCGTTGGTTGCTATTTACACATCTGCGGGAAGAAGTCAGACACAATCAATAGCATACAGTAGTGATAGAGGCAGAACTTTTACTAAATATGATGGCAACCCGATATTATCTGACCTGAAGTATCCTGACTTTCGCGACCCGAAGGTGATATGGCACGAAGAAAGCAGTAAATGGATTATGGCCTTAGCAACAGGGCAGACTATTACTTTTTATAGTTCTGAAGATTTAAAAGAATGGGATAGATTAAGTGAATTTGGTGAAGGAATTGGTTCGCACGATGGGGTATGGGAGTGTCCTGATTTATTTCCACTCGATTTTAACGGAGCTACTAAATGGATTCTTATTGTAAGCATAAATCCTGGTGGACCAAATGGGGGGAGCGCTACACAGTATTTTATTGGCGATTTTGATGGAACAAATTTCATACCCGATAATCTGCCATATCCTATTTGGCTTGATTATGGAAGAGATAACTATGCTGGTGTTACTTGGAGTAATGTTGATGAATCTGATGGACGCCGGTTGTTTATTGGATGGATGAGTAATTGGGACTACGCTAATGATGTTCCGCAAGTTAACTTTAGAGGTGCCATGACACTTCCGCGAGAGTTGAAACTTGTGCACAATGGTAATCATTTGATTGTTGCAAATCCTCCAGTAGAGGAAGTGAATTCTTTGAGAGGTGAGGTTAGGCAGATTGATATGTTTACAGTTGAAGAGACATATGAGATAGAGAAGCTAACTAACGAAAATAATGGCACTTTTGAGCTTGAGATGAATGTAGATACTGGAAGCTCGGAATATTTTACACTTGAACTAAGGAATGATAAGGAGGAGAAAATTATTTTTAATTTCGATCTTGAAAATGGAATATTCAGTGTTGACAGGTCGTTAAGCGGAATTGTTGACTTCAATAATAACTTTGCGAATAAAAATAGCGAAGCAGCAATGTTAAAGAAGAAAAGCTACGATATCAGGCTATTTGTAGATAAAGCATCCACAGAGATATTTATTGATAATGGAGAAATTGTACAAACAAATATTATGTTCCCTACCGAACCTTACAACAGTCTTGTATTTGAAAGTGAGGGTGAGATTAAGATTAACAAATTAAATATATATCCTATACGTTAGATATTTTGTCAAGTGTTAAGGATAGGATAGAATAATGAAAATTATTAATTCTCGATAAAGTGAACACTAAAGAAAAATGAGTTTGTTTAGATATTAGATCCGAATAATTGATGACGATATCTTAATTAAGCGTAGCCAGGCAAAGAAATTAAAGGGTATGAATAGAACAATAATTAAATATATTTCAGCAGTTTTTACGTTGATAATTATATTGCTACAGTCGTGTGTTAAAAATGATAGTTATAGTGCTGATGTAATTATATATGGAGGCACCTCTGCAGCCGTAACAGCAGCGGTAGAGGTTGTAAGATTGGGGAAGACAGTTATTATTGTTGCTCCTGAATTGCACCTGGGAGGACTCTCT
>CAZSBA010000058.1:5348-10787 GCA_964605035.1 uncultured Proteiniphilum sp.
CATCATGGGCACTACTTTAAATCGAATATCAGTCCCTACGTAATCCCTGACGACAGTAGCAGTGGCTTATTGCCATACATCTCGGCTGAACCGATACAAAACAATTGTAGTGGAGATAATCAAGTGCAAGCTTACTGTTTTAGAATGTGCTTAAGCAACCACCCAGATAATAGGGTTCCTTTTGAAAAGCCTGACAATTACGACCCAATGAATTATGAACTACTTGCACGTGTTTTTGAATCTGGATGGGATGAGTGGTTTCAAAAGTATGATATGATTCCAAACCGCAAGACGGATACTAATAACCATGGACCATTTAGTACTGATTTTATAGGAATGAATTATGATTATCCCGAAGCATCATATGAACGCAGGAAAGAGATTATTGAAGAGCATATGAATTATCAGAAGGGTCTGCTTTATTTTGTTTCTACTAACGAGCGAGTGCCTGAAGATGTAAGAAATGAAATGAGTAATTGGGGTCTTGCAAAAGATGAATTTGTGGATAATGGAAATTGGCCACATCAATTATATATACGTGAGGCCAGAAGGATGATTGGAGAATATGTTACTACCGAAAATGAAGTTTTAGGCAAAATAGATGTTAACGATCCGATTGGGATGGGTTCATACACAATGGACTCTCATAACACTCAGAGATATGTTACGGCTGATGGCTATGTGCAGAATGAGGGTGATGTTGGAGTGCGCCCAGATAAGCCTTATAAAGTATCCTATGGCTCTATTATACCAAAAGAAGGGGAGTGTAATAATCTTTTAGTTCCTGTTTGTTTATCATCAAGTCATATAGCATTTGGATCGATTAGAATGGAACCGGTGTTTATGATTTTAGGACAATCGGCTGCAGCAGCTGCATGTATTGCAATTGACAATAAACAATCTGTTCAAGAAGTGAACTATAAAAAATTGAAGGAGACTCTGCTAGATAATGGTCAGGTTTTGAGTATGAAATAGTAGCAGGCATTTTTATAACTATATATTCAAAAAAAATGAAAATAATTAATTACTTTTTATCTGCCTTGTTTGTATTTGTGATCGTCATTTCTTGTGATACTAAAAATAGTAATGAAAAATTTATTAGTGGGAATATCTCTATTGCTGAACAGCAGTATGGTTTGATGGTTGAGATGATCGAGGATTCGGGAAGGTTGTTGATTCCAAAATCAATTATTGATGGAAAGATGAAATTTATCTCTCCTAAGGAGTGGACATCGGGTTTTTTTGCAGGAAGCTTGTGGTATTTGTATGAACTAACAGGTGATGAAAAGTGGATTAAGCCGGCTTTGAAGCAGACGGAGGCTCTTGAGAGTATTCAGTATTATACCAACAATCATGATGTGGGTTTTATGATTGGTTGTAGTTATGGAAATGCTTTGAGACTTATTGGCAATGATGAGTTTAAAGATATTATTGTACAGGCTGCAAAATCACTTATTACGAGATATAATTCAACAACAGGTTTAATTCAGTCGTGGAATGCCAATGCGGGCAATGACTGGCTATATCCGGTTATTATAGATAATTTAATGAATCTTGAGTTGCTGTTTGATGCTACCAAATATTCAGGAGATTCAACATTCTATAATATTGCAGTTAGTCACGCCGATATCACCATGAGAAATCATTACAGACCCGATTACAGTACATGGCATGTAATTGATTATGATGTTGAGGATGGTTCGATAAGACATAGAAATACTGCACAGGGTTATTCCGACGAGAGTTGCTGGGCTAGGGGGCATTCGTGGGGCATTTATGGTTATGTGATGTGTTATAGAGAGACTGGCGATCCTAAATATCTGGCACAAGCTGAGAATGCTTTAAATTACGTTGCTACACAAGCTAACTACCCCTCTGATGGTGTACCTTATTGGGATTATAATTCTCCTGATATTCCAAATACATATCGTGATGTTTCATCGGCTTCAATACTTGCATCAGCTTTGTATGAGATTTCAACTTACTCTGAGAAGAAGGATTATAAAGAGTGGGCCGACAAGATTATGATGAGTTTATCTACTCCTGAATATATTGCACAGACAGGTGATAATGGCTTTTTTATCTTGAAACATTCTGTGGGAAGCATACCTCACAATTCAGAAATAGATGTTCCTCTTAATTATGCCGATTACTACTTTCTGGAGGCGTTAAAAAGGAAGAGGGATTTGGAAACTGAAAGATAGCCTGCAGACAGTTGATAGATGAAACTGACTTAAAGTTTAATTTCACCTAAATTAGCTATCTCGTTGATATTGTATGGGGTAGATTGATATACAAAATAATTAAGCCAATTGATAAAAAGCAGATTTGCATGAGAACGCCACTGCACTAATGGTGGTTGAGAGGTATCGTTGTTCTTATAATAATTTAAAGGTGGGTCAACCGAGTCCATACCCTTTTCCACATCCCTCATATACTCGTTGTGGAGAGTAAGAGGCGAATATTCGGAGTGACCGGTAACATAAAATTCCCTTCCCCCACGTGAGGCAACAATATATACACCAGCCTCATCAGATTCGGATAGAATAGTGAGTTCGGGGTGTTTGTTAATCTCTTCGGCAAGTATTGTTGTGTGTCTGCTATGTGGAGCATTAAACTCATCATCGAAACCACGAAAGAGCGGAAAGGATGGGTCGTTTAATTTGTGTTTAAAGATTCCAAATATCTTTTTCTCCAACGGATATTTATTAATACCATAGAAATTGTAGAGAGCTGCCTGCGCACCCCAGCAAATATAAAAAGTGGAAGTAACATGATTACGTGCCCAGTTGCAAATCTGTTTAATCTCTTCCCAATAAGTAACCTCTTCAAATTGAAGCATTTCAACTGGTGCGCCTGTTATAATCATTCCATCGTAAAACGAATTCTTTATTTGAGAGAATTTTTTGTAGAACGACATTAAGTGAGATATGGGAGTATTCTTAGGTGTATGTGTGCTAAGTGCTAAGAAGTCTATCTCTATCTGTAGCGGTGAGTTAGATAGTAGTCGCACAAGATCAGTTTCGGTAGTGATCTTAATTGGCATGAGGTTTAATATAAGTATTTTGAGAGGTCGAATATCCTGTGCAGCTGATCTGAGATCGTCCATTATGAAGATATTCTCCTTCTTTAATATTTCAATTGCAGGTAATTTGTCGGGTAAATTAAGAGGCATAATAAATTATATATGGTTGATAACTAAAACAATAAGAAGAGCTATAGTAATACTACTTCCTCTTTTCTGATCTTTAATTCGCAATAGTGGCATTGTAGCTCAACTTTCTCTTTATCGATTACATGAAAACGAGTCTTCATTGGCTCGTTGTTAGTAATACATTTAGGATTATTGCATTTAACTATCTCAATAATTTCATCGGGAAGTACCACTTTTTTCTTCTCAACAACTTCAAAATTTCTGATAATATTGAGGTTTACATTGGGGGCAACCAAAGCAATGCGATTAAGCTCATCCTCGCGGAAGAATTTATCGGCAACTTTAATTATTCCTTTGCTACCCATTTTGTTACTCTTGAAATTGTTGCCTATGGTGATGCGGTTACTCAAATTTTGTAGTTTGAGCAGAGAGACAACTTTAAAAACTGCATTTGCCGGTATATGATCTATTGCGGTTCCATTTTCTAGAGCGGCAACTTGTAATTCTTTTCTCATAATAACTCTGTTTTTATGCCCATAAGATCGCAAATAACAGCCTGTCGGGTGTACATGCCATTTTTTGCCTGTTCGAAATAGTATGCTTTAGGGTTGTCATCAACATCCTGGTTAATCTCTTTAACTCTAGGAAGTGGGTGCAACACCTTAAGATTATCTTTTGAATCTTTAAGCATATCGTTATGCAAAACATATACATTTTTGACCTTTTCGTATTCCATTAAATCGGTGAACCTCTCTTTCTGAACTCTGGTCATGTACAATATGTCGGCACTATTAATTGAGTCGGGAGAGAAGTCGGTAAACTCATTATAAGGAATATTTTTGCGGTCGCAGAATGTTTTGTATTTATCGGGGATGTGTAGCTCTTCGGGAGCCACAAAATTGAAAGTAGGATTGAAGTGCGACAATCCGTGAATGAGCGAATGCACTGCACGACCATATTTTAGATCGCCCACAATAGTAATTGTGAGGTTCTCTAATGTGCCCTGCGTTTCGTAAATTGTGAACAGGTCGAGCATTGTTTGTGTGGGATGCTGATTAGATCCATCGCCCGCATTTATGATTGGGACAGGTGATATTTCAGAAGCGTAACGAGCCGATCCTTCGAGGTGATGCCTCATTATTATGATATCGGCATAGTTGCTTACCATCATAATTGTATCTTTTAACGACTCACCTTTTGTTGAGCTGCTGGTTGCAGAGTCAGAAAAACCAACTATGCGCCCTCTGAGGCGATTTACAGCAGTTTCGAAGCTTAGGCGGGTGCGAGTGGAGGGCTCGAAGAAAAGTGTAGCACAAACCTTCCCCTGCAGTAGGTCGCGATTGGGGTTTTGTTTGAACTTTAATGTGCTTTGCAGGATTCTGAAAATATCATCCCGGCTATAATCTCCTATATTAACTAAACTAGTGGGTTGCATATCTTTTGAATTTGGAAATTTACCTGATAATATTATTATTGCAAATGTAAGTAAAAAAAACTTTATACAATCTTTATTAAAAATCCTTCACATAATTATCGATGTAGGTTGCTCTGCCAATTAACCAACTCTTTAACTGGATTACTTTTGATGAGTAATTTAGTGTTCCGGGAAAATTTGGGATTATGCTCCATGTTTGATAGTCATTGTGTTGAGACTCTGTAACGTGAGCAGAATAAAAATCAATATACTCGAGTAATGAATCCATGTTCTCTGCACTAAATTTTTCCCAAGTCGCTCTGTATAATTCCTTCACTTCGGGATCTTCCATGATTCGAGTGAAGAAAGTGTAGCCTGTTGAATTAGAGGTTAAGCTTCTGAATAATGGTTTGCTATAACTACCAAAGTGAATGCCGGTTCCCTCATAATCGAATGCCCAGTCAAAATCCCATAGAGGACCCATAAAATATTTGCCGGTTTCGTCTTTATGCATGTATGTACTCTTTGGATGATTAATTTCCATATTATGTGTAAGATTATATACAATAAGATATTTTACTAACGACTCAATATCTATATAATCTTTATAATTGGTATTAGGGAATTGGTCAGATGCTATTGCATTTTCGAGCAGATGAAAGTCGTCTTTTATCTTATTAAATAGTTCTACGGCCACTTCTTCACTGAAATCATCTAAATCGGGGTCCTTAATCATTAATGGTAATCCGTAATTGTTTGAAATAAACTGGAAATCCTCATCGTAATTAGTATCTAATTCTAGTAAAACGCCCTTCTCTTTATGTATATTAACTCGGCTTTTGGACCTCTCTACCTGCTCTGTAAGCATATA
>CAZSBA010000058.1:10887-15957 GCA_964605035.1 uncultured Proteiniphilum sp.
CGTAACATTACTAGTTTGCTCAAGTCCATTAACTATAACCTTAGAGGCATTGGTCTCGAAAGTTGCAATGAGTTTTTGTGTGACAGATGGTATAGTTATTTCAATCTGATTATCAGTTATTACTCCAATATAATTTTGAGTTAATAGCTGATTGTTCTCATTTAGGAATCCAAATGAATTTAATTCTATTATTGAATCTATAGGATCATCGGTAATAGGCTTATCGTCTTCACAACTTATTAATAGATAGGTTAGTATAATTGTTATTGAAAAGAGTTGGAAAATAAATTTGTTCATGTATAAATAATTAACAGTTTATGTATATACAAATGTAGTTGAAATAATTGAAAAAAACCCGCAAAACCAGATAGGCTGCTTTGCGGGAATTTATTGTTTATAAAAAAATTAAACTAATTGGTTTTATATTTTTTACAGTTCTAAATCTATATCGAAAAGCTCATGCCAAGGAAGTCCTTGCTTATTTAATTGTTCCATAAATGGATCGGGGTTGAATTCTTCAACGTTAAATACTCCCGGCTTTTTCCATAAACCCTTCATAAACATCATGGCACCAATTGTAGCAGGAACACCGGTTGTATAGCTTACACCCTGTGCACCTGTTTCTTTAAATGCCTCTTCGTGGCTGCAGTTGTTGTAAATATAGTATGTACGCTCTTTACCATCTTTGATACCCTTGATACGACAACCTATTGAAGTTTGACCAGTATAGTTTTCGCCCAAATCACCTGGATCGGGGAGTACAGCTTTTAGAAATTGAATAGGTACAATCTTTTGACCGTTATATTCTACCTCATCGATTCGTGCCATTCCGATATTCTGTATCACACGTAGGTGAGTAAGATATTCTTGTCCGAAAGTCATCCAGAAGCGGGCACGTTTAAGAGTTGGGAAATTTTTAACAAGCGACTCTAGCTCTTCATGAAAAATTACGTACGACTCTTTAGGTCCAATTTCGGGGTAGTTGAGTGGTTTGTGAATTTCGTGTGGTTCTGTTTCTACCCATTCTCCATTCTCCCAATATTTTCCTTTTTGAGTAACCTCACGAATATTAATTTCGGGGTTGAAGTTCGTGGCAAATGCTTTACCATGATCTCCGGCATTACAATCAACTATATCGAGATAGTGAATCTCATCGAAATGATGTTTTGCTGCATGGGCAGTAAATATACTTGTTACACCCGGATCGAAACCACAACCAAGTATAGCCGTTAATCCGGCTTTCTCAAATTTTTCTTTGTAAGCCCATTGCCATTTATACTCAAATTTAGCTTCATCTTTAGGTTCGTAGTTAGCTGTATCGAGGTAATGAACACCAGCTTCGAGGCAGGCATCCATAATAGTAAGATCCTGATAAGGTAATGCAACATTGATTACTATCTCTGGTTTAAATTCATTCATAAGTGCTACCAGTTCGGGCACGTTATCGGCATCAACCTTTGCTGTTTGAATAGTTACACCGGTACGCTTTTTTACATCAGCAGCTATGATATCGCATTTACTTTTAGTACGGCTAGCAAGCATTATATCAGTAAATACTGAACTATTCTGAGCTACTTTATTGGCAACCACCGTACCAACACCACCGGCACCTATAATAAGTACTTTTCCCATATTTATGTCTTGTTATAATATTAAATATTCTTCATTACAAATTTACACAAAAAAAATGGAATGAGTGATTAATGCAGTACATAATAAATTAAAACGAACAAGAAGCATTTGTTTTTTAAGTTTATATCTAAAATTGTATCTTTGTAGCAAACAAAAAATTTGCAATAAGATATGAATGAAGAGAACATAGAGCAGATTTCACGCTCTACGAGTGCAATTAGTGAGTGGTCGATAGGTCTGTTATACAATATGGGAGTTTCAGAGAACTGGGTAAGATACATTAACATGATACTACTGGCAGTTGCTTTGGTGTTCGTGGTTTTAATTGTACAATACATAACCCGTATAATTTTACAAGCAGTCCTTAAGAGGTCGGCAAAAATAACGAAAATGCCTATTCTGCAACATTTGGCTCAAAGGCGTTTTCCCCATTATTTGGCAATGATTGTTCCGTTTAGTACAGTTAAAGGCTCCATCCCAATTGTATTTGATCAATTTCCTAGATTGATGGTTGTTATGGATAAGCTTGCCGATATATACCTGATTTTTTATGTAATCTGGCTTGTAATGTCGGTAATAAATGCTGCGTCTGATACGCTAAGGATGAAACCTAGTCTGAGAGATAAACCTCTTGATAGTTATGTGCAGGTTATAAAAATTGTTTTTTATGTTATTGGTTTAATTACTCTATTCTCAATCCTATCCGGTAAAGATCCTGCGGTTATATTAACAGGACTTGGGGCTGCATCGGCAATATTTATGTTGATATTTAAGGACTCAATTTTGGGTTTTGTTGCAAGCTTGCAAGTTAGTGCAAATGATATGGTGAGAATAGGTGACTGGATAACTATGCCAAAATATGGTGCAGATGGTGATGTTATACAGATAACTCTTACAACGGTGAAAGTTAGAAATTTTGATAAAACAATTACCACCTTGCCACCATATGCACTTGTTTCTGATTCTTTTCAAAACTGGCGCGGTATGGAAGAAACAGGAGGTAGGAGGCTAAAGAGATCGATACATATCAAACAAGGTACAATACGATTTATTAATCCAGATGAGATTGAGGAATTAAAGAAGATTGAGTATATTTCTGAATATATTCAGAATAGTAAAAGAGAGATAGATAAATATAATAATGAGCACTCGGTTGATAAATCGCTTCTTATTAACGGACGCAACTTAACCAATATTGGACTATTCAGGCAATATGTTTATAATTACCTGAAAAATCATCCAAAAGTTCATAAAGAGTTGTTGCTGATTGTTAGGCAATTACAACCAAACGAAAAGGGTATGCCATTAGAGTTGTATTTTTTTACAGCAACCATTGACTGGGTTGAGTATGAGTCAATTGTTTCTGATGTGTTTGATCATATATCGGCAGCAGCAACATACTTTGATCTTGAATTATTTGAAGATATTCATAACTAATAAGAGTGGAATATTATATTAACTTTTATCAACTTTTCTAGTCACTTTGTGTTTATAATATATTGACTAAACTAAGAGGTGATTTTTATTAATTATATTTTCTACCTTTGTTTATAATTTAGATGAAAATTGATTGTTTAATTATCAATAATAATATAAATGAGCAAAATATATAGTGTTTTTACAGGTACAGGAAGCTATGTTCCTACCAAACAGGTTAAAAATGAGCATTTTAATTCGTATGAGTTTTATGACTCTGCAGGAGAAAAGCTGCCTACTTTAAATGATGATATAACTAAGAAGTTTGAAGAGATTACAACTATTGCTGAAAGAAGATATGCAGAGGATAATGAATCTACAAGCGATTTAGCACTTATAGCATCAGAAAGAGCAATTGAAGCCGCAGGCATAGATAAAGAAGAATTAGACTATATAATTTTTGCTCATAATTTTGGTGAAACAAAAGTTGATAATATTGCGATTGATGTTTTGCCTTCATTGGCCTCTCGTTTAAAAAATAAACTAGGAATTGCAAATCCGGGTGCTGTGGCATACGATGTATTGTTTGGTTGCCCGGGATGGGTTCAGGCAGTAATTCAGGCCGATTACTATATACGCTCGGGAGATGCTAAGAAGATACTTGTTGTAGGTGCAGATGTACTCTCGCGTATAGCAGACCCTCACGACCGCGATAGCATGATTTATGCAGATGGCGCAGGTGCTGCAATTATGGAAGCTAGAGAGAGTGATACACCGGTGGGTATACTTGGTCATAACTCAAGAAGCGATGCTTTAGATTTTGCTTATATGCTTCGTATGGGACATTCTTATAACGCAGAACTGGCCAAGAAAGGTGATTACTACCTTAAAATGAACGGTCGCCGTTTATATCAATATGCATTAGAAAATGTGCCCAAAACAATTAAGGCAGGACTCGACAAGTTAAATATTAACATTACTGAAATTGATAAAGTCTTAATCCATCAAGCCAATGGTAAAATGGATGATGCTATACTTCATCGTCTGTATAAACTTTATGGTATAAAAGATGTGCCTGAGTATATCATGCCAATGACTATTTCGTGGCTGGGTAACTCATCGGTGGCAACAGTTCCTACTCTCCTCGACCTGCTAACTCGCAAGGAGCTTGATGAGCATAATGTAAAAAGTAATGATAATATAATTCTGGCCTCGGTAGGAGCTGGTATGAATATCAATAGTATTATATATCGAATTCCCTAGAAATAGAGCCTATACATATTGGTCTCTCTTTTCTCGAAACCCAATTTTAAATATAAATTATTAGCAGCCTCTCTCCATGGACGTGAAGAGAGGTCTACTTTTTCTGCCCCATTTTCACGAGCTAAATTCAAAGCATGCCAAATAAGTGCAGTTGCTACCCCTTTACCACGTGCTTTATCATCAACTATAACATCTTCTATCCATGCTTTTACACCTGAAGGAACCCAGTAAAATACCAATGTGAGGGTGCCAATAATTTCCTCATCTTCTTTTGCTACTAGCAGATAATTATTTGGTGAACTCGTAACATTTTCAAGATTTTCTGTTGTGGGGATTCTATCTTTCTCGCTAGTTAATTCTGGTATGAAATACTGAAAAGCTTTAAGTATATTCTCGTCGATTTCTGTTACTCTTTCTATATACATATGTTTTAATTAACTTAAATGATGTTTTGTAGCAAAGTTAACCAAATAATGAAGTTTTAGTAAATCTGTTATACTTCGTTTGCATTTTATAATGTATAGATGGTATTGTTAACAGTATGTCACTTTTTTAACTTTAAAAATTGAATAAAAGAAAAATTCTATCAGTATTTGTCAATTTTATTGTAACATTTTGTGTTTTTATTTGCAACTTTTGTATAGCTCTAATTATATTAAATATTTTAGCTATGAAAGCAATATTTTTTCTAAAGACCATAGGTTTACTCTTTGTTGCTTCTCTATTGCTTCAGAATTGCAGTAAAAAAGTAAATCCCAA
>CAZSBA010000059.1:0-15091 GCA_964605035.1 uncultured Proteiniphilum sp.
AAACATAGTTAGCTTTCTTTTCATAAACTCTACTTTTTAATTAATCACTTTCATTATTCTTTTTCCAGTACAATATACATTGTGTTATTCGTGTTGTTTTTACGGCAATTTGTGGTTTACCATAATGTTTAATCTACGATTAATTAACAACATTAACATTTGTATGGAAATTGTCCATCTCACAAATATAAACCATTTATTTAATATACGTAATATTTAGTACATTTTTTTATCTAAATATGCCAATTAATAGAAAAAAGGCAAGTATTATTTATACTTTGAATCTTTTAACTAATTATCCACTAAACCGACCGTCTCGTTTTAGTGAATAAATTTAACACATTAACAACCTAACAATCTTCACAATAAAATTGGTTGCAAAAGTATGACATTAAAAATCATTATGCAACTTTTTTGTCTATTAAATCACATTTTTAACATCAAATCAACAATATCTATTTAAAATAGTAATTACATATATCATCTTCTCTTTGCCAATCATTAACACTTAAAAGATATTTTGAAATGTAAAGAGACTAGCTCACCACTGATGCAGTCTCTTTTAATGGAATAAATAAAGTAGAGTTCTGCCAGTTTTATTATTAAATTTACACTTTCTTGCACTCTGCAATATTATGACTCTTTACTTAAACAAAAAAAAGGTGGCTTTTTCAAGCCACCTTTTAGATGATATTATTCTTTTAGAACTATCCTTAATTCTCTATACCTATCAATTCAACATCAAAAATTAGATTTGAATAAGGTTTGATTTCACCTCTGTCTGCCGATCCGTAAGCTAAATCGTAGGGTACGTACAATCTCCATTTTGAACCAACTGGCATAAGTTGCAAAGCTTCTGTCCATCCGGCTATTACTTGTGTAACTCCAAATGATGTAGGCTCACCTCTTTCAACACTACTGTCGAAAACTGTTCCATCTATAAGAGTTCCATGATAATGTACCTTTACTTTATCGCTAGCTGTTGGAATTGCGCCGCTTCCTTCTGTGAGAACCTCATACTGTAATCCGCTTGGAAGTGTTACAACTTCTTCTCTTTTTGCGTTTTCAGCTAAGAATGCATCGCCTTCGGCTATTGCTGATTCGTATTGACTTTTTAGGTCTTCTTCCTGACGAGCCATTTGCTGCTCTTGAGCTTTATCAAATTCGCTCTGAACTAAATCGTTTGCTTCAGTTTTACTGATTGCTAATCCTTGATTTTTAAGTGTTGAAACAAGTCCTGAAAGAAGTTGATCTGTATTTGCTTTTGTGTCTGAGTCTTCACCATATAACATAGTATTGAACTGAGGAAGCATTTGCTGTGAGAACTGCACTCCTATGCTTAGACCATGTGCATACGCCGACTGTTCATCCAAATTAATTGCATCTTTCATACCTCTTATGAATTCATTTAATTTGGGTGCATTTATTTTGTTAATAGAGTCAATCTTAGACGCCATTTCCGACTGTAGAACTGCCTTCTGTGTTGAGTCGGCTGCTGCTATTCTCATTTGATAGTCATACTCGATATTAGTGGTGCTAATTAATACACCTGATTGCTCTAAGAACTGTGCTAACCCCTGATCTGCCATTGTTACACCGTATGCATACGATACACTGTCGACAGAATTTTTAAGTGAGGCTTTTGGTGTTGATGCTCCTCCACAAGAAACCATCATTACAGCCAATGCAGCTAAAACGCTGAATGTTGCTAAAATTGTCTTTTTCATTTTCTATTTATATTAAAAAATACTTGTTATTCAATTAATCTCTGAATTATTCTATTCCTAATAGCTCAACTTCAAATATAAGAGTTGAGTTGGGCTCTATTGTGTTGCCTGCTCCTTGCGAGCCATAAGCTAGATCAGATGGTATAAAAAGTCTCCATTTTGACCCTACACTCATTAACTGTAAAGCTTCTACCCAGCCTTTTATTACCTGATTAACTCCAAATACAGCGGGTTGACCTCTTTGTACAGAACTATCGAAGACAGTACCATTAAGAAGGGTACCATGATAGTGACATTTTACACTGTCAGTTGCTTTGGGTTTCTCGCCGCTTCCTTCGTTTATAACTTCATATTGCAATCCACTAGGAAGTGATACTATATTTTCTTTTTTGCTGTTTTCTTCGAGGAATGCTTTTCCTGCCTCTAGGTTTTTATTCAACATCTCTTCTTGTTGTTTACTAAAATACTCTTGTAGTGTTTGGTTAGCTTCTTCGGGGCTTATGGTGGTAGTTTCGTTATTCATTACTTCTGTGAATGCTTTCACAAAAGATTCTACCTCAATATCTCTCAAACCTGAGTTCATCAGATTTGAAGCCATACTCATCCCAATTGCGTAACTAATTTTGTCCATTTACTTTAATCTTTAATAATTTGGTTACAAAAGTACAATTTTAATTAGAATGAACACATATTAATGAGATAAATGTTTGATATTAATATAGGATATGACACATCTATGCATTTAACTAATCACACAAATGTCTTGAGTTTTCCTCCATTAAGTCTAAACTAGCTCCTTGTTATTTACCTACCTACTCCGCATATTCGTCTTATATATTCAGGGTTTATTAGGAGTTGGTAGGGAGTTGGTAAGGACCAAATAATAGCCATGTGTGTACATAATATTATTTGGGTGATATTCCATTACAAAAAATATTATACTTTAGATAAAATCTTACTATATTAGCAGTAATAAAAATATTGATTATGAAGAAGAAACTTGTAGTACTTACAGGTGCTGGTATGAGTGCTGAGAGCGGAATTGCAACTTTCAGGGATTCGGGTGGTTTATGGGAAAAATATCCTATTGAGCAAGTAGCTACCCCAGAGGCTTTTCACGAAAATCCAGAATTGGTACTTGAATTCTACAATATCCGTAGGAGAGAATTGCTAAAAGCAAAGCCAAACGCAGGGCATTACGGATTGGCTGCGCTTGAAAAGGATTTTGAAATTTACATCATAACTCAAAACGTTGATAACTTACATGAACAAGCCGGAAGTAGCAGGGTTATTCATCTTCATGGCGAATTAATGAAATCTCGATCTACAGGCGATGAATCGGCAGTATATGACATTGATCCCGAACAGCCCGACTTGCACATAGGCGATAAGTGTGAGAAAGGATTTCAATTGCGCCCGCATATTGTATGGTTTGGAGAGATGGTGCCTATGATGGGTGAAGCAGAGGCAATAGTGAGGAAAGCAGAAGTATTTGTAATAATTGGCACATCAATGAATGTATATCCTGCGGCTGGACTTCTTCGTGATGTTAAGATGAATGTACCTGTGTATCTTATCGATCCAAAAGATGTCTCAACCAACAGATATGATATACATCATATAAGAAAGGGGGCATCTGAAGGTGTTGAAGAATTGAAGAAATTGATAATGTAATATTAGTTATTAATATTAAACGAAGGACAGCACATTTTGGGTGTGCTGTTTTTTTTGTAATTTTGAATTATCAGAATGAGATAAAAAGTCTCTTACCTATAATAATTAACTCAAAACAAACTCTTGTGGCAAAAAAAATAGCAGAAACACCTATGATGAAACAGTATGTTGAAATTAAAACACAGCATCCTGATGCAATACTGCTTTTTCGTGTGGGCGATTTTTATGAAACATTTTCTGATGATGCAATCTCGGCGTCTGAAATATTGGGCATTACACTTACAAGAAGAGCAAACGGAGCAGCCCAGTTTGTTGAGTTGGCAGGATTTCCACATCATGCGCTAGACACATATTTGCCTAAACTGGTGCGTGCTGGCAAACGTGTAGCTATTTGTGATCAGCTTGAAGACCCTAAAAAAACCAAAACCCTGGTAAAGAGAGGTATAACCGAACTTGTAACTCCTGGGGTTTCAATAAATGATACTATCTTAAATCACAAAGAGAATAACTTTCTCTGTTCTATACACTTTGCAAAAGGAGCTGTTTTTGGAATTTCATTCCTTGATATATCAACCGGTGAGTTTTTAACCAGTGAGGGTAATCGCGATAATATTGACAAGCTTTTATCAAATTTCTCGCCTAAGGAGGTTCTTATTGAACATGGTTGTAAAAAGAAATTTAATGAAGCTTTTGGCAACGGGTGGTTGCTGTCTGAACTGGACGATTGGATATTTACGGAGAGTGCTGCAAGGGATAAGTTGCTAGGCCATTTTCAGACTGCAAATCTAAAAGGTTTTGGAGTTGAGCACCTGGAACAAGGTATAATTGCTTCCGGATCGATATTACATTATCTCGATATAACTCAACACACTAATATAGAGCATATAAACTCTCTTGTAAGAATTGAAGAAGAGAGGTTTGTAAGACTCGACAAGTTTACTGCACGTAACCTGGAACTAATTATGCCTCTTAATGAAGGAGGTAAAAGTCTGCTCAATATTATAGACAAAACAATTTCTCCTATGGGTTCTAGACTTTTAAGGAGGTGGATAATGTTTCCATTAAGAGAGCTTAAACAGGTGGAGGAGAGACATAGCGTGGTTGAATATTTTTTTAAAGATGCGGAACTTAAGAAACTGCTTACTCAACAGTTATCGCTTATTGGAGACCTGGAGAGGATTATTTCTAAAGCGGCTGTTGGACGAATTGGACCGCGAGAAGTTGTACAACTAAAAGTAGCCCTTAACGCCATAGAGCCTATAAGGGATGCATTTTTGAAGTCTGAAAATAGTAGCCTTAATGCTCTTGGCAAGAAACTTGATCCGTGTCCTATTATTAGAGATCGAATTGAGAAGGAACTGAAACCCGATCCACCTGCACTCCTAAACAAAGGTGGATATATCAACAAAGGTGTAAACAGCGAACTTGATGAATTAAGAGATATTGCATACACCGGTAAAGACTATCTTGTACAGCTACAGCAACGCGAGAGCGAGAGAACAGGTATACCTTCACTTAAAGTGGCATTTAATAATGTTTTTGGTTATTATATTGAAGTTAGAAATACACACAAAGGTAAGGTTCCGGCTGAATGGACGCGTAAGCAAACACTTGTTAGTGCCGAACGCTATATAACAGAAGAACTAAAGGTTTATGAAGAGAAGATATTGGGTGCAGAGGAGAAGATAACAGCTCTCGAAAACAGGATTTATAACGAGCTTGTGTTGAGTCTAATTGAGTTTATACCTGTAATTCAGAATAATGCAAATATTATTGCAAGAGCAGACTGCCTTTTATCTTTTACCAACGTGGCTCAGGAGTATAAGTATATACGCCCTAAAATTAATGATACTGATGTTATAGATATAAAAAATGGCCGTCACCCTGTGATTGAGAGGCAACTGCCCCTTGATGAGCCTTATATTGCAAATGATGTATATCTAGACAATGAGTCGCAACAAATACTTATTATAACAGGCCCCAACATGGCAGGTAAATCGGCATTACTGCGACAAACTGCTCTTATTGTATTAATGTCGCAGATAGGTTCTTTTGTACCTGCAGAATCGGCTACAATTGGACTGGTTGACAAAATATTTACCCGTGTTGGTGCTTCCGATAATATATCTCTTGGTGAGTCTACATTTATGGTTGAAATGAATGAGGCCGCAAATATACTTAATAACCTTACGGACAAAAGTCTTGTTTTGTTTGACGAACTGGGCAGAGGTACAAGTACATACGATGGCATATCGCTGGCATGGGCAATAGTTGAATATATTCATGAGAACCCCGCTGCCAGAGCAAAGACATTGTTTGCGACTCACTATCACGAACTAAACGAAATGGAGAAATCCTTTAAGAGGATAAAAAACTTTAATGTTGCTATAAAAGAAATTGATAACAAAATTATATTCTTAAGAAAACTAA
Source organism: uncultured Proteiniphilum sp. (assembly GCA_964605035.1). Lineage (GTDB taxonomy): Bacteria > Bacteroidota > Bacteroidia > Bacteroidales > Dysgonomonadaceae > Proteiniphilum. The sequence goes on from CAZSBA010000059.1 coordinate 5,832, forward strand.
TGCCGGGTGGCAGCGAACACAGCTTTGGTATTCACGTAGCTAGGATGGCAGGTATGCCGCAAAGCATTACAAAGCGAGCCGATAATATACTTTCGCAAATGGAGTCTGCAAACCTACAAGGTAACATAAACCGACCAATTCAAGACTTTGTTGAAAAGCAGGAGGGGTATCAATTGAGCTTCTTTCAACTTGATGACCCCATACTTAGTCAAGTACGCGATGAGATTATGAATCTAGATGTTAACAACTTAACACCTATGGCAGCACTTAATAAGCTAAACGATATTAAAAAGATTTTAAAAGGGAAATGAGAGGCTTGGTAGTTTTAACATTAAACAATATGCGTTGAAGTTTGTTTAACTTCTAACTAACCAAAATTTGAACGGTATTTTTTAATAAACAAAACTGAAATTTATGAAACTAAAGAAACTTATTTTCGTAGGTCTGCTTATTGCAGCATTTACAACTTCGGTAAAAGCACAAAGTTACAACACTGCTTTTGGTGTAAGAATGGGATATGATAGCGGTTTAACTCTGAAACACTTCTTTGCTCCTGCAAGTGCTGGTGAATTTATACTATCTGCATCACCACGATGGTTTCAATTAACCGGATTATACGAATATCAGCAACCTGTACCCGGAGCACCCGGACTTGATTGGTTTGTAGGTGTTGGTGCTCACATTGGTGGCATTCACAAAAACAGACATGATTATGAGGGTTCTTTTTTGCTTGGTGCCGACCTTATAGGTGGATTGGAGTATGTATTCCCTAGAGCTCCGTTTAATGTGTCGCTAGACTGGAAACCATCGTTTAACTTTACTAATAGTTATAACGACTACTGGTATAGTGGTCTCGCCCTTAGTTTGCGCTATACATTTAGATAAGAAATAAGACAAATATTTTTTAAAACCGCTTTCATATGAGAGCGGTTTTTTTCATTAAAAAAATATGTACTTTTGTAGGTATGCAGAGAAATGAAATAAACAGTGAACCCGACTTACTTACTAAACTAAACGATGCACAAAGAGCTGCTGTTGAGTTTTGCGACGGACCATCGCTTGTTATAGCTGGTGCGGGCTCAGGTAAGACACGAGTACTAACATATAAAATAGCCTACTTGCTTGAACAAGGCCTTCCACCCTACTACATTCTTTCTCTTACTTTTACTAATAAAGCAGCAAGAGAAATGAAATCTCGTATTGCTGAACTAGTAGGAGAAAGTAAGGCAAGAAGCTTGTGGATGGGTACCTTCCATGCAATTTTTGCGAGGATTTTGCGTAAGGAGGGAGAAGCAATAGGATTTAAATCGAACTTCACCATCTTCGATACGTCAGACTCTAGAAATCTTATAAAGCTTATAATCAAAGACATGAAACTCGACGATAAACTATATCGTCCGGGTGGAATACATGGACAAATTTCAAGAGCAAAAAACAGTCTTATTACACCTGCAATGTATGCTGCTAATAGCGAAATATTAGATTACGACCGAAGAGCAAGACAGCCACAGATATTTGAGATTTATCAACGTTACCAAAACAGATTGAGATCTGCCAATAGTATGGACTTTGATGACCTTTTGATGTATACTAACATTTTGTTTCGTGATAACAAAGAAATACTTGAGAAGTACAGAAATCAGTTTCAGTATATTCTGGTTGACGAGTATCAAGATACTAATTTCTCGCAACACCTTATAGTTAAACAGATTGCTGATGTACATCACCGAGTATGTGTGGTGGGAGACGATGCACAGAGTATATATTCATTTAGGGGAGCAAATATTGACAATATTCTAAATTTTAAATCAAACTTCCCTGAGACTAAAGTTTTTAAGCTTGAGCAGAACTATCGTTCAACTCAAAACATTGTGAATGCTGCTAATAGCCTTATTAAACAGAATACCGAGCAAATTGAGAAAGATGTTTTCTCTGAAAACGAGGTTGGTGATAAGTTGGAGATATTGAGTACGTTCTCTGATTTTGAAGAAGGGCTTGTTGTTTCTAACAAGATATCAAGAATGCGACTTGAAAGACATCATTCATACAGCGATTTTGCAATTCTCTACCGAACTAATGCTCAATCGAGAATATTTGAAGATGCACTGAGAAAGAAAAATATTCCATACAGAATTTATGGGGGAAAATCGTTCTATCAACGTAAAGAAATAAAAGATGTAATTTCATATTTCCGACTAATTATAAACCCTTCGGATGAGGAAGCTTTTAGACGTATTATTAATTACCCAACAAGAGGTATTGGCAACGTAACGGTTGGCAAGATTACTTCTACTGCAGAACTGCATGGCGTTAGCCTTTGGGAAGTTCTAAGCTCACCTATTGAATATAATCTTGATATAAATTCTGGAACAAGAAATAAGCTTGGCATATTTCACTCGTTGATATCAGGCTTTATCGAGCAAAAAGATGCAATTTCGGCATATGAGATTGCACAAGAGGTGATAAAGAAATCTGGCATTTCACACGAAGCATACAGCGATCTAACCCCGGAAGGGTTGAGCCGTTCGCAAAACATTCAGGAGCTGGTTAATGCGATGGAGGAGTTCGTTTCTACAAGACAAGAACAGGGCGATGAGGATATTTTACTTGCAGATTTCCTTTCAGAGGTATCGTTGCTAACTGACCAAGACACAGAAAATGATGAAGAGGCAGAAAAAGTTACGCTTATGACTGTTCACTCTGCAAAAGGGCTTGAATTTAATAACGTTTTTGTTGTAGGTATGGAGGAGGACCTATTTCCATCTTCTATGGCAAAATCTGAAGCGAGAGGACTGGAGGAAGAAAGAAGGCTCTTTTACGTTGCATTAACAAGAGCAAGAAAGACCTGTATTGTAACCTATGCAAAAAGCAGGTTTAAGAACGGACAAACAAATTCTGCCAAAATGAGCAGGTTTTTGATGGAAATTGATCCTGCTTTTATAACCGAAGAAAGTATCCTTAATTATAGCAAAAAAGAAACAAGTGGTTCCGATGATTTTTGGGGTACTATGCGCGAACAAAGATTAAAACGAGAGAGTAAAAGCCGAACTGTTGTTAGGGCACCACAAAGAAAAGGAAATATTGTGTCTGTAAATAACGTTGCACCCTCCATGCCGCTATCGCAGGAAGCAAAAGAGCTGCAGGTTGGGAATATTATAGAGCATGAAAGATTTGGCCGTGGCGAAGTAACCTCTATTGAATTAAGCGGCAACGACAGACGTGCGTTTGTAGAGTTTGAAGCAGCAGGAAAGAAACAACTCCTGCTGAAATTCGCTAAATTCAAAATTATTGAATAATTAGCTTCTCTATATCTCTATTAAATCTCAAGCAAAGATTTCTCTCCACTGCTACCACTAAACAATAAATCGGTTGGATTCTCTAACAGCTTCTTAATTCTTAGAAGGAAGCTTACAGAATCCTTACCATCAATTACCCTGTGATCGTATGATAAAGCAATATACATCATTGGACGTATAACAACCTGTCCATCTATAGCTATAGGTCGTTCAATTATATTGTGCATTCCTAAAATTGCCGACTGTGGGGGATTGATGAGAGGTGTTGACATCATTGAACCAAAAACACCTCCATTTGTAATGGTGAAGGTTCCACCCGTCATTTCTGGAATAGACAACTTACCGATGCGAGCCTTCTCGGCCAAAGATGCAATCTCTTTCTCTATATCTGCAAGACCCATATTTTCGACATTTCTCACAACCGGCACCATTAGTCCCTTAGGAGCACTTACGGCTACTGATATATCGGTATATTCAAATGTAATCAGGTTTTCTCCTTCAATCATACTGTTTACATTTGGGAATTCTTGAAGTGCAACGGAAGCTGCTTTCATGAAGAATGACATTATTCCGAGCTTAATTCCGTGCTTCTCTACAAACTGAGATTGATTCCTTTTACGTATATCCATTATAGGCTTCATATCAACCTCATTGAATGTGGTCAACATAGCTGTTTCGTTCTTCACTGATACTAATCGTTCACTCAACTTTCGTCGTAGAGAACTCATTCGTTCAGTTTTTGACTCTCTTCCTGCAGGTTTCCTCAAACCTGCAGTAGCGTTGCTTTGGATAGGTTTACCAGTATTTTTAAGAACAGCCTCAACATCCTCACCTCTCAGTCTTCTCAATCCATCAATCACTTCGTCTAGTGAAAGATTATTCTCTTCCATAACCTTTTGTGCTAAAGGAGTAATCTTTACATTCTCATGTTTGGATTCAGTTTTCTCTTCATCAGGTTTTGGAGTATCGCTTGCAATTGGCTCACTTTCTTTTAGAACAGTCTGCTCTTTCTCTTCTGTGTTAGGTTTTACTTCATTTGCAGGATCGGGTTTTACAACATCTTCTTTATTCCCGATGCCGGTAATTATATCTGTGTCGATGGTGCAGGCAACTGAACCTACTTCTAGCATATCTCCTTCTGATGCTTTAAATGATATTTTTCCCGACTCATCTGCAATTAGCATAAGGGTTGCCTTATCTGATTCAAGTTCGGCAATTTCAGTGTTTTTACTTACCACATCTCCATCTTTAACTAGCCAATGGAAAAGTTCAACATGCGTAATTGATTCACCCGGACTTGGTATTTTAATATCTATGATTGCCATTATTTAATACTGATTATTTTGAGACTGAATTATGTAATACGTTATATGTGTTTATTCAAAAGCTTTGTTTATAATAGCTAACTGATTGATCTTATGTAGTGCAGTTAAGCCTTCGGCAGTAACACCACTTGCAGGTCGACTTATAACATTAATCTTATAATCTGACAGTTGTTGTTTAATAAATTGAGCTGCACCCATATTTAATGGCTCTTCTTGTACCCAAACCAACTCTACGTTGTTGGGATAGCTATTAAGTATTTCACTGAACTGTTTTTGTTGAAATGGATAAAGTTGCTCTACACGAACAATTGAAATATCATCAACATTTTTCTCTTTTCGAGCAGCTAATAATTCGTAGTATATCTTTCCTGTACAAAGCAAAACCCTCTTAACTTTTGAATAGCTATTCAACCCGTTATCTGCTATCAACTCATGAAATTTACCTTCTGTGAAATCTTCTAATGTAGATACACACTCGGGATGACGCAACAGACTTTTAGGAGTAAATACTATTAGTGGGTTACGAAAATCTCTCTTAAGCTGACGACGTAATGCATGAAAAAGATTTGCAGGTGTAGTACAGTTTATAACCTGCATATTATTATTGCCACATAAAGTTAAGAAACGCTCCATTCTACCACTCGAATGTTCAGCACCTTGTCCTTCGTATCCGTGAGGAAGGAACATTACGAGTCCTGATTTTAACCCCCATTTCTCTTGTGCCGACGAGATATATTGATCGACAATAACCTGACCAACGTTATAAAAATCGCCAAACTGAGCTTCCCATATTGTTAGCCCATCGGGATGTGCAAGCGAATAACCGTATTCGAAACCCAATATTCCATATTCGCTAAGCATTGAGTTATATACTCGCACCTGTTCATGTTCGCCACCAATATGCTTCAATGGGAAATATTTAGTCGTATCGTCGTCTTCTGTTACAATTTCGGCATGACGGTGTGAAAATGTTCCTCTTTCTGAGTCTTGACCACTTAAACGCACAGAGTGCATCTCTTTTGCAAGCGACACATAAGCCATAAGTTCGCCCATTGCCCAATCGTATGAGTTCGATTCAATCATTTCGGCACGTTGTGCAAACAGGCGCTTTGTTTTGTTAAAAAACTGTCTATCGCCGGGAAGTGTAGTTATCCGTTTTGCAAGATCGAGAAATAATTCACTCGATATTCTTGTATCAACCTCTTTTTGAAAGTCTTTAGCCACAGGAAGTCTGAAATGATCGTTCTTTTCAGACATAAAGGGTTGAAAATTAATCTTATTAGATTTTATTGATACCTCATATGATTTATCGAGAGTATTGTGGAAATTTTGGACTTTCTTGTCAAATTCAGTTGAATCTATTACATTTTCTGCAATTAATTTTTCGGCGTATATATCTCGTGGATTTTTATGCTTTGCAATAATATCATATAACTCTGGTTGAGTAAAACGTGGCTCATCTCCCTCATTATGTCCATATTTTCGATACGATAGAAGATCTATGAAAACATCCTGATTGTACTTTTGTCTAAATTCCAGCGCGAGCTTTGCTACATAGACCATAGCCTCAGCATCATCTCCATTTACGTGAAAAACGGGAGATTGTGTAACTTTTGCTATATCGGTGCAATAAGTACTTGATCGGGCTTGCAAATAATTGGTTGTAAAACCAACTTGATTATTGATTACTATATGAATTGTTCCGCCGGTTTTGTATCCATCTAGTTTCGAAAATTGAATGGTTTCATATACAACTCCCTGACCTGCTATTGCAGCATCACCATGAACAACTATTGGCAAAACTTCGTCGTAATTAAAATTGTGATCATTCTCGAGTTTAGCTCTAGCTATACCTTGAACAAGAGGACCTACAGCTTCGAGGTGAGATGGGTTTGGTGCAAGATTGACCTCTAATGACCTACCATCATAATCTATTAAGTTGCTGTATCCTAAATGATATTTAACGTCCCCATATTTAATCTCTTCTTCATAATTTTGTGCGTTAAACTCACGGAATACTTCTGAGTATGGCTTCTTCATTATGTTGGTAAGTACATTTAGTCGCCCCCTATGAGCCATGCCAAGTATTATATCATTTACATTATATTCACCTCCGCGAGAAATTATTGCATCGAGAGCAGGAATAATAGACTCGGAGCCTTCCAATGAAAATCTTTTTTGACCAACGAATTTTTTATGCATATAATCTTCAAAGCCAGAAGCCTCTACAAGAAGATCGAGAATACGCAACTTACTTTCTACAGGCAACTTCTCTCTGTTTTCGCTAAACTCCATCTTCTCCTGCAACCAACGGACTTTATCGGGATTGGTCATGTATCTGTATTCGACCCCGATAGATGCACAATAAGTTTCTTCAAGTCGAGTGATAATATCTTTCAGTTTTGCTTTTCCCAAGCCAACCTCTTTACCTGCTTCAAACTCTACATCGAGATCTTTTTCGGTAAGATTGAAGTTTTCGATTTCTAGAGTAGGTGAATAGCTTCTTCTTGTACGCACCGGATTTGTCTTAGTAAAAAGATGGCCTCTTCGTCGATATTGAGTGATGAGCCTCATTACTTCCAGCTCCTTGTTTGAGTCAATTAATGACCCGTTGACCTGTGGTTTAATGGGAAAATTGGAGGTTGCTAATTCGAAGCCTTGAAAGAAAAAACGGAAGCTCTCTTCTACATTTTCAGGAGCTTCTTTGTATTGTTTATATAACTCTTCTATTGCTTCGAATTCCATAGTTTCAAATTTATTGTCGGCATTCATCTGTTGATACAGCTTAATATTTATATATAAATAGTAAAGATGCATATTTTGTTCATACCAAACAAAGAATAAATACAGATTCGATGGTTAGTAGATAATAATTATATAATTCTGACTTTTAAATATTAAGGAAAAATGTTATATTTGAAGTCTTAAACCAAACTATCAGAGAACTATTTACTCAAATTAATAATAAAAAATATTCAATGACAAAAAGTGCTTTACAAATTGCCAGGGCTCACTATGTTCCCAAGATGCCCTCAGAATTAAGAGGTAATGTAAAAATAGTTGAGGGAGCCGCTACGGAATCTCTTGCGGATCAGGAAGAGATAAAAAAACTGTTCCCTAACACATACGGACTGCCTATAATTAAGTTTGTTCAGGACGAAGGAGAGGTTGGAACTTCTGAACCTTTAAACATGGGGGTTATTCTTTCAGGTGGTCAAGCTCCAGGCGGACATAACGTTATTGCTGGTATTTTTGACGGTATCAAAAAATTGAACAAAGACAGCAAACTATACGGTTTCATTTTAGGACCTGCAGGCTTGGTTGATCATCAGTATAAAGAACTTACAAGTGAAATTATTGATGAATATCGCAATACAGGTGGTTTTGACATTATTGGTTCGGGACGCACTAAACTAGAATCGAAAGAACAGTATGACAAAGGATTGGTGATTCTAAAAGAATTAGATATTAAAGTATTGGTGATAATTGGTGGTGACGACTCGAATACAAACGCTGCCGTATTAGCAGAATATTATAAATCGATAAATGCAGGTGTACAGGTTATTGGTTGCCCAAAAACAATTGATGGCGATCTTAAAAACGAACAGATTGAGACATCTTTTGGGTTTGACACTGCATGTAAAGTTTATTCAGAATTAATTGGTAATATTCAGCGCGACTGTAATTCAGCACGCAAATATTGGCATTTCATTAAGGTTATGGGGCGCTCAGCGTCGCACATAGCTCTTGAATGCGCGCTTCAGACACATCCTAATGTCTGCATCGTATCAGAAGAAGTGGAGGCTAAAGAATTGTCGCTAGGTGATATTATTGAATACATTGCAGGTGTCATTGCTAAGAGAGCTGAAAAAGGTCTTAATTTTGGAACAGTAATTATTCCGGAAGGGTTAATTGAATTTATCCCAGCAATGAAAAAGTTGATTAGTGAACTTAACGATTTTCTTGCTCACAATCAAGAAGAGTTTGATCTTGTTCGCCGTTCAGGTAAACGTGAATATATCATTAGCAAGCTTAGCCCTGTAAACTCTGAAATATATGCTAGTCTTCCAGAGAGTGTAGCTCGCCAGTTGACGCTAGACAGAGACCCACATGGCAATGTACAGGTTTCACAAATTGAAACTGAGAAGCTTTTAGCTGAGATGGTAGATAAAAAACTAAAACAATGGGCTGAAGAAGGTAAATATACTGGCAAATTTTCAAGTATTACGCACTTCTTTGGATATGAAGGAAGATGTGCAGCACCTTCTAACTACGACACCGATTACTGTTATACACTAGGATATACAGCATCTATGCTTGGAGCTGCAGGAAAGACTGGGTATATGTCATCAGTAAGAAATACTACTGCTCAGGCAGAAGAGTGGATTGCAGGTGGAGTTCCTACTACTATGATGCTTAACCTAGAACGTCGTCATGGTGAGATGAAGCCAGTTATACAGAAAGCTCTGGTGGAATTGGAAGGAGAACCATTTATGTACTTCAAGAGTCAGCGTGATAAATGGGCATTGGAGACAGACTATGTTTACCCTGGACCAATTCAATATTTCGGGCCTACGGAAGTGTGCGATCAACCTAGTAAAACATTACAGCTTGAGCAAAATGGAAAAATTGAAGGATA
>CAZSBA010000060.1:0-14509 GCA_964605035.1 uncultured Proteiniphilum sp.
AGGAATATAACCAAAATTGATAATATTGATGTTAATAATAGAATGCGGGAAGCTCTTTGCTCGCTCTCAAACTGACCACCAAACTCTAAGTGATATCCCTCCGGGAGTTGAATTTCATTTTCAATAATATGCTGTATTTTATTTACAACACCTCTTAAATCTCCACCTGATATATTGGCCGACACTACAATTTTACGAGATACATTTTCGCGATTTATAGTGTTTGGCCCCATAACAGATGTGATTTCTGCTACATTTAGCAGTGGTATTTTACGTCCATTAGCATCAATAATCATTTCACTAATACGCTTGGAAGTGTTTCGACTATCATCATTCACCTTCAAGGTCAAGTCGTAAGTCCTGTTACTTTCATATACCTGCGATATTACTTCTCCAGCAAGCATTACAGATATTATATCAGAAAATTCATTTAACGAAATCCCATATTTAGCCAAAAGGTCTCTTTTTGGCGTAATTTTAAGTTGAGGACGCTCTATTTGTTGTTCTACATTCAAATCTACAATTCCATCTACATCTTGAATAGAATATTTAATCTGATTTCCTATTTCAAACATCTTGTTGAGATCATTTCCAAACAATTTTATTGCAATATTTGCTTGTGAACCCGAAAGTATAGCGTCTAATCGATGTGATATAGGTTGTCCAATCTCGATATTTACGCCAGGTATGACACTCATTTTTTCTCTAATCTCAGCAAGTATTTCCTCTTTAGATCTCTTATCAAGTACAATTGGAGCTTCAATTTCCGAAATATTTACACCTAAAACATGCTCATCCAATTCGGCACGACCTGTTTTGCGACCTACTGTTTGAACTTCAGAAATAGAAAGAAGAATATCTTCTGCCAATCGTCCAATTTTATCAGACTCTTCTAGGGAAATTCCTGGAAGAGAGCTAACATTAATTGTAAAAGAACCTTCGTTAAAAGGTGGTAAGAAACTTCTGCCAAGAGTAAAAAAGAGTATTAAAGTAATTATAAATAGGGCACCTGTACCTCCTAATATCCACTTTTTATGGCTAAGAGTATGATAAAGAGCTTTTTTATAATGTCTGTTAAGTAATCTCACCACAAGAGGTTCTTTCTCTTCTTGGGTACTATTATCATTTTTCTTTCCAAGCAAATAACTGCACAGTACAGGCGTTAATGTTAGTGCAACAATGGTGGATGCTATTAGAGAAACAATAAATGAAATTCCAAGAGGAGCAAGCATGCGTCCCTCCATCCCGGTAAGGAAAAATAAGGGCACAAAACTAATAATGATGATTAATGTGGAATTTAAAATGGGTAAACGAACTTCCTTAGATGCATTATAAACCACTTCCATAACCGATAACTGTTCGTCATTTGGTTTGTTTCTGTTTTCTCTAAGTCGCTTAAATACATTCTCAACGTCAACTATGGCATCATCCACCAAAGACCCGATAGCAATAGCCATACCTCCCAGACTCATTGTGTTTATAGTTAGTCCCATAAGTTTAAGAACCATAATTGCAACTAATAACGATATGGGAATAGTAATTAAGGATATAATTGTGGTTCTTGTATTCATTAAAAAAATGAAAAGCACAATCACCACAAAAAAACCACCTTCTATTAATGCCCATTTAACGTTATTAACCGAGCTTTCAATAAAACGAGATTGTCTGAAAATATCTGTCGACAATTTTACGTCAGTAGGCATTACATTTTGTAGCTCCAAAATAGATTGTTCTAATTTATCAGTTAGCTCTAAAGTGCCTGTTGCAGGTTGCTTAGTTACAGTCAATAACACAGCCTCCTTGCCACGTTCGGAGGCTACTCCAAGCTTAGGAGATTTGTTACCTATAATTACTTCTGCTATGTTTTCCAATAAAATGGGACTGTTGTTTATTGTTTTAACAACAGATTTTTTCAATTCCGAAATATTATTGGTTGATAACATTCCACGGATTATATACTCGTTACCATATTCATTTATAATGCCACCCGATACGTTTTGATTCATATCTCTCACCTTTTCCAATACTTCTTCAAGACTGACATTATAATACTTCATTCTTTCTGGGTTAAGCAGTATCTGATACTCCTTAATATCACCACCTAAAACTGAAACTTGTGCTACACCTCCAGTCGATAATAAACGTGGACGGATTGTCCAGTCGGCAATATTGCGTAGGTCTCTCATTGAAGTACTATCCGCAGTTAAACCAATAATCATTATTTCTCCCATTATCGACGACTGTGGTCCCAACGTAGGATTTCCTACATTTGAAGGCAATGATTCTCTAATAATTGCCAACTTTTCAGATACAATCTGTCTTGCAATATAAATATCTGTATTCCATTCAAATTCAACCCATACTACCGAAAAACCGGTAGTAGATGAAGATCTCACACGTCTTACATTTGTAGCACCGTTTAAGGCTACCTCAACCGGAAAAGTAACAAGCTGCTCAACCTCTTCGGGAGCCATCCCTTGTGCTTCCGTCATAACAACCACAGTAGGAGCATTTAAATCGGGGAAGACGTCAACTTCCATATTCGATGCAGTATACACACCAACAAGTATTAGTAGCGCTGACACAACCAAAATAACAAGTCGGTTATCCAAAGAAAACCTTATAAGTTTATTCAACATAAATTATAACTGTTAATAGTTAATGTGTATGACCTTCGGGCATTACAGAAGGAGTAGCCACAAGTTTCACCTGATATACTCCGTTAGTAACTATTTTATCGCCATCGCTTAATCCGGATATTACAGCAACACGTTCTCCGTTACTTTCACCCAGTGTAACTTCCTGTTTACTATAATGCTCATCATCCATTTTAGTATATACGAAATATAATCCCTGCTCCTCTGTGATAGCACTTACTGGTACAGAAATTTTATTAAGCTGAGCTGTTGAGAGCAGAAATATTTCGGCAAAAGACCCCGGAATTATATTGCCTATATTATCAAATTCAAATGTAATGGGGATGAAAAATGACTCTTCGTCAGAGGCTTTGCCATGAGAAATTAATCTTCCATTTAACTCGCTAAGTTTATATAATTTATTATCGTAAGCCATTTTGAAGTTAGCTCCACTAATGGAGGATATGCTGCCAAAATATGTTTCCGAAACTTCAGCCCGAAGTTGTAACTTCTTGTTTTGAGAAATTGTAGCTATCGGTTGTCCAACAGATACAAAATCACCCTGACTAACATAAAGGTTTTTTACAAATCCATTAATAGATGAAGTTACACGTACACCATTTTTACTATAATTAGATGCTTGTGCCTCATATTCCATTTTGGCAGTTTCATAAGCAAGACGAATCTGCTCGTATTTTTTTACAGAAATTATCTGATCTTTCACCAAACTACTTGCACGCTCAAACTCTTTGAGAGCCGTTTCATAAGCGAGTTTAGTTTTAGCTATCCTGTCACCTTCCGGAAGAGCATTTGACGAAACAGTTACTATCGGTTCACCTGCTTTCACTACCGTGCCTGGTACAATAGAGCTCTTATAAAAAGAAACAATACCATTGGCTGTCGACGAAATAGTATATTCATCTCCTTGTGAAGCCATAACTATTCCACTTGTTTTAATTACTTGTCTGAAAGTGTCAGGAGACAGAATCTCTACTTTCATATTTGCCGCATCGGCTTGTTCTTGTGTAAAGAAAATGAAGTCTTCAGAATGGTCATGACCTTCATGACTGTCGTGATGATGTTCATCACCTGAATGTTGATGGCATCCCATCATTGTCATAGCAATAGCTATGAGTAATGATAATAAAATCGTTCTCATATAAAATGAAAAAAAATAAATGAAAAAAGTGAGAATATAATAGTTCCTTAATATAAACTATTGTTGATAATAGTCTTAAACAAAAGTAATTGGTGGTGCTCGTAAACCTAAAGGACTTGCGTTTTCAGTTGAATTAAGATATTTGATATATACCCTTATTTTATCTGTTTTATCGGGTAATATAATATTCAGATGCTCTAATGCAGAAATTGAAAGGTGTGTTACAAAATCTTTATCATCCTCAAAATTCAGAGATATAGACTTTATGCGGAAGTTTGTATCCGATTGCCTTAGAATGAAATTTGCGTGTAAAATGCAACTTGTGTTTTCAGAACTTTTTGTTGTGTGATCATGAGTATCGGCGTGATCATGTTGATGGGTATGATGTTCATCGCTGTCGAGCACAAAGTGATCTATCTCAAAGCAATGATTCCCATCTTTATCATGATGATGAGGTATAGCAGAAAGTAGAAGCATTAAAATGCTCGTTAAAGAAATTACAGATATGTATGCTACACGCTTCAAAAATATTTTAGTTTATTCTATTTCACGACAAATATATAACATTTATTTTGCAAAGAAGTTATTAAAAACATCAGAAAGGTCTCGTCTCCATATTTATTTGAAGTACAAAAAACATATTTATCTTATTTAATAAGATATATTTCATATTGCAGAGGAAGCTAATATTTACTTCCACTGCAATATTATCTTTTACATTGGTAAATGTTGTTTTAATAGTTCAATACTCTTCTTTACGTTTTCTCTTCCGGATGATTCTACTCCGTACCACCCTCTGTATCCCGCATCATAAGACATTTTTATCATCTTTTGTGTAAGCTCATCAGTTGGTTGATTTCTGAATGACATACCAAGCGAATATGGAAGCGTTTTTTCTAAGAACTCAACGTTGTCAAATTCTGTGCCTGGTTCTCTCCAATCAGGCAATACTCCAAAGTACTTGTTATTTACCTTTTTCATCAAAGAAACTAGCCAATCAGCATCGTTTGAAACACCACCATGATTCTCTATCATGATACTGATGTTCGCAGGAATTGCATATTCAAGCATCATGTGGTAGGTTTCGGCAGACCATTTTAGCGCTTCCTCCTTGTCGATGTCTCTTGAACCGATACAATTAGTGCGTATAGCATGACAACCCAAATATTGAGCAATATCTATCCACTTACGGTGATTTATCACTGTTTGCTTTCTTTCCTCTTTTGAGGGAGTACAGGTTTCACCTTCAGCATCAACCATAATTAATACCATTTCAACATTATGATCTTCTGCGTTCCTTTTCAACTGGTTTAAATAATTGGCTGTTGGTACTTCAAACAATGTGTTAACGAATTCTATTCCATTTAATCCAAAATCTTCTCTGGCAATTCTTGGAAAGTCTAATGTTTTCCAATCACCATTGCCAATCTCTCCAACTAAAGCCCATTGAGCAAGAGATATATCATTTTTACCTATTAATGCAGATTTATTTGCATTTAAGATGTTTGGAGAAGCTTGTGTAGATTCAATTTTTAATATTGAAGGAGCAACAAATGCTCCGGCTCCAATTGTAATTGATTTTCCAATAAATCCACGTCGTGTTACATTTTTCATATTACCCTTCTGTTTATTAATGTTTAATATTCTTGTTTGATATTTTGAACTCACTATATTTTCCAGCCTTCTCTATATTCAGAACGGTAAAGATATTGATTTGCACCAAAAATATTTGTTACTTCCATTTTCTTATGATCATAATGAATTTTTCTGCCTGTTCTTAATGCTACTGTTGCTAAATGAGCCGTTTCGATAACTGGCCACGAACTTAAGAAATTTCCAGGCGATTGCCTATTATTTAGAATAGCTTCAATCCATACATTATTTGATTCTTTTCGCTCTCGCAGACCTTTTGAATTTTTATTGCCCGTTACATCAAACATTTTTGATTCAGGAATAATTACTGGATTCTCGCATAAGAATCCTGCTAATATCTTTCCTTTATCTCCTACAAACATCATTCCTTCACTTTCGAATTCTTTGTTGTCAACCTCTAATTCAGGTGGAGTGGGAGGTCTCATACCTCCATCATACCAAAACAGGTCAAATGGAGCGATAGTTTCAGATGCACCAAACTTCCATCTTATAACCGAAGATAAAGGATATGCCACATTATTTGGAACATCCTTCATATCATCATGTTCACCTGTTGTTTTTGTTGTAGTACCCATTGTTTCTATTGCATATGGGGGCTCCGTAACTCCAAGTGATGTAAACAAAGGCCACAGACTATAAATACCCATGTCGGCTATACTACCGGCTCCAAAATCATACCACCCTCTGTAAACAGTATGTGTGTAGTTAGGATGATATGGTCTGTCAGGCCATGCCCCAAGCCATAGATTCCAGTCGAACCCTTCAGGAATTTGAGGAGTCTCATCGAAATAGGTCTGCCATTGTTGCCACACAGGTCTAAAAGACCAATTATGTATCTCTTTTAAAGTTCCTATAACACCCTCATCAATCCATTTCTTTACTAGATTAAACCTGTCGTGAATATCACTCCATGCAAGTAAATGAGTTGTGAGATCAGGTTTCTCCTTAACGGTGTTGAATACTGCTCTTGTTTCAAAAACGCGATTTCCCAAAGGTTTGTGAGCAATAATATGTTTATTTTTATCTAATGCATTTAGTATAATTGGTGGATATGCATGATCTGGCACGATTATTTTTACTGCATCTATGCCTTTTTCATTTTCCAACATTTCTCTAAAATCAGAATATGCAGTGCATGCTGAGTAATTGTTTTTATTATTTATTTTAGCATAGTATTGATTCACAAAGCTCTGACCACAATCGCGTCCAGCAGTAACATTAACTTCTCCACCCCATGAGGAATCGCCAAGCAGATTTCTAACACTGTTTTTCAAGCCATTTCCTGGTCCCCACTGCTTATATCCAATAGGATATTTGTTTGGATCACAAACCGAAACAACTTGAATCCTGTTATCAGGTATTAAGTTTATTAATTCGCCCATTTGCTGCATACCAACTCCTATAAGACCAAGGTTTATCTTATCGCTTGGTGCAACATAGCCAATGCCTCCTAAAACGCTTCTTGGAATAACAGTAAGAGCTATTGCAGATCCAGTATAATTTATAAAATCGCGTCGGTTAATTTTTTTAATCATCTTTAATGTGTTTCAAGTTAATGATATAACCATGGTTTTAAAGCATTTTTTCAAAGATAAGAAAAATCAAATATAACATTGAAAATTGACTAGAAATATTAATAAAAACTTCTGTAATAACCAAATCTATATTCTTACATTAATTTCCACTTCTGCAGGCTTTAAATTCTCGCTAACAGCCCTAAGTTTCATAGTCTCGGCCTCTTTCCCGCTCTGTATTACAACCAAACATTTACCATAAAATGCTTTTCTTTGTGGTTCAATAAAACTCTCCATACTAATTGGATTTCCATTATCTACTCCTACAATTTTACCGTTTCCGGCTAGCTCAAAATATATTTGATTATCTGCTTTGGGACAAAGGTTTCCTCTAATATCCACCACTTCAACAGTTACAAAGCTTAAATCAACACCATCACTATTAATTGTATCCCTATCGGCAGTTAGTCTTAACTTATAGGGTTTTCCTGCAGTATGTTTTTTTACAGTCATAACTTCTTTGCCATCTTTTCTAGATACAACTCTAATGGTACCAGGTTTATAAGTTAGTCTCCAAGTAACATGAAAAGCATCTTCCTCTTTTTTTCTTACTCCTTGCGAGACATCATTCAAAAAAAGTTCTACTTCATCGGCATTATTAAAATATGCCCAAATATCTACTGTTTGCTCCAAATTCCAGTTCCAATGAGGAAAAACATGAAGCACAGGCTCATCTGTCCATTCCGACTGGTAGAAGTAATATGCATCTTTAGGAAAGCCTGCTAGGTCGACTACACCAAAATATGAACTTCTAGCAGGAAACCAAAAAGGAGTTGGTTCACCTATATAATCAAATCCAGTCCATATATACATTCCGCTTACATAATCATTGTTTTTAACTTTTCTCCATGTCTCTTCATGTGTAGAACCCCATGGAACATGATTATTGTCGTATGAAGAACATAAATAGGTTGAATCATAAAATGGTATATCCCAACTCACCGGCCATATATAAGCAGAATCTGAAGGCATACGATAAAAACCTCTTGTTGCTAAGGCAGAAGTGGTCTCCGTAGCAATAAAAGGTCTGTTTGGATACCTTGCTCTTACACTATCAAAATCCTCAAGATGGTAATTTATACCAATAATATCGAGAGTATCAGCTAGGAATAAATGGTTCCAAGGATTGGTTTCATTATTTCCTGCTGTAATCGGTCGGGTAGGGTCTAATCTTTTTGCAATACCAGTCAATTTTTGTGTTAACATCGAGTTAACACTCAATCCCTCATCAAGAGCCGACTGGTCCATCTCACTTCTCTGAAGATTCAGCAGTATATTTGCCATTTTAAGGTCGATAGTATCCATCTCAGCATGAGTCCACTGTTCCATTACTTCATTTGCAATGCTCCACATGAAAATTGATGGATGATTTCGGTCTCTCAACATATGATCTGTAAGATCTCTTTCGTGCCATTCGTTAAAATGGTGTGAGTAGTCGAACTCATTCATTTTTTTTCTCCAGATATCAAACGTCTCATTCATCACTATAAAACCCATTCTATCACAAAGCTCTAGCAACTCAGGTGCCGGTGGGTTATGCGCAGTGCGTAATCCATTTACCCCCATCTCCTTTAAGATCTCCAATTGTCTTTCTATTGCTCTTCTGTTAACTGCTGCTCCCAAGCACCCTAAATCGTGATGCATGCAAACACCTTTAATCTTAGTTGCTTTTCCATTCAGGGTGAACCCTTTCTCAGGATCAAATGAAAATGATCTTACTCCAAGTGGAGTAGTGTAATTATCTATCAATTTTCCATTTTCAAATATTTCAGTTTCAACGGAATATAAATAAGGTTTTTCGATTGTCCATATTTCAGGATTTGTTAATTCGATGTTATGTGATATCTCTTTTACAGAACGTGCTTCCAGAAGTTCATCCGACTGAGTGTATGAAATACTATTGCCTGATGAGTCGATAATTGAACTCTTAAGCTGTATATTTACATTACTACTTAATTCATTTTTCAATTTTGTAGCCACATTCACTAAGGCTCTCTGACTACTTACCTCAGGAGTAGTAACAAATGTGCCCCATAAATCAACGTATACTGGGTTAACAATCGTAAGCCATACATTTCTATAAATGCCACTTCCCGAATACCATCGTGAGTTTGGTTGTAAACTATTGTCAACTCTCACAGCAATAGTGTTTTCTTCTCCATAATTAAGGTGTGGAGTAAGATCATATCTAAAAGAGATATAACCATAAGGACGTTTACCAAGATAATAACCATTGATCCAGACCTCTGAGTTCATATAAACCCCGTCAAAATCAATAAAGACCTTTCTTAGCTCAAGCTCTTTATCTATGTGAAACTTTTTTCTGTACCAGCCAATTCCACCAGGCAATGCACCACCTCCACTTCCTGCAGGATGATCTTCACTAAATTCTCCTTCTATAGACCAATCGTGAGGTAAATTCAACTTACGCCACTTTTCATCATTGAAATCTACAGACGATGCCTCGGTATAATCACCGAGTTGGAAAGTCCAATTTTCATTAAAATTCACCACACTCCTCGGTTTTGCTTCATTCCCAGGCTTTACTTCATTACAGGAAACAGCAATTAAGGCAAATGCTATTGAACAGAAGATAATAAATTTATTCATGACTTAATTCAGTGAATTTTAAAAAACAGGAGCCTAAATTACACTCCTTCTTTTTGGTAACTTTTTAATTAAAACTGAACAGTTTGTGTAGTACCATTATACTTTACTATAATACCTGTTGTTTCAAAATCCAATGTTTTTGGAGCACTCTCATTTACATATACAATATTAAATACTCTCTCTTTAAGCATTCCAACAAAATCTCCTTGTCTATCTCCAATCTCCAATGTCTTGTCTACATCGTTATAAACGAATGAAATATTAGCATATTCACCTTTCTCGTAGTTATAATTTACACCTTCGTCTTCATATAACGTAAAAGAACCATCCTTTCCTGCATATACAAACAGAGTAATCTCTTCAGCTTGCTTCTCGTCGCTATACATTATCTCGGGACCATAAGGGATAATACTTCCTGCACTGGCAAAAAGCGGCATTCTATCATATGGTGCATCAACTGTAAGTGTTTGTCCCCCTTCAATAAAATTTCCGGTATATAAATCATACCAACCATCATTTACGGGAAAATAAACTTCTCTGTTACGTGCTTTATATTCATATACAGGGCAAGCCATAATAGCAGGTCCAAACATATATTGATCGCCAATGTTTACAACATTGTTGTCTTCAGGAAAATCCATTACCAAAGCTCTCATAATGGTATAATCATTAAACCAGGTCATGCCAGCAAGTGAATATATATAAGGCATTAATCTGTATCTTAACATATTGTAGTAAAACATCGACTCATATGCAGGATGATCATCAGGAGCAATATTAAACATCTCTCTGTAAGGAAACTGCCCATGTGATCTAAACAGTGGAACAAATGCCCCAAACTGATGCCAGCGACTATTCAGCTCACGCCACTCTTTTAGGTCCTCATTCTCTATTCCGGTCTGATCATATAGTCGTTGAGCACTTTCATATCTTCTTTCAACACAAAAACCGCCAATATCCATAGTCCAATAAGGGATTCCGGAAAGAGCGAAGTTAAGACCTGCAGAAATTTGTGCCTTCATATCTTCCCATCTTGTGCCGATATCACCACTCCAAACAGCAGTAGAGTATCTTTGTATACCTGCAAAACCTGATCGTGTGAGCAAAAACACTCTTTTGTCGTTATCCACACTGCGTTGCCCTTTATATATAGATTCAGCGTTTACCAATGAGTATGCATTAAGATATTTTGTTGATGGACCAAGTGCGGTAGGTCCTGTAAGAGCCTTACGATATTCCATTGATGTATTATCCTGTATGTTTGGTTCCGATGCATCCATCCACCAAGCATCAAATCCAATAGGGTAGAGCTTCTCTTCTAGTTGATCCCAAAACATCTTACGAGCTCCTTCAGCGTAAGCATCGTAAAAAGAACCTATATAACCAGGATAAATCCAGTCGCGAATACTATCTTTTACTGCCTGCTGATACATCCATCCCTGCTCATCAAAAGCTTTATAATTATCGGTTGTGATATAAAACTTTGGCCAAACCGAAATCATAATCTTAGCGTTCATTTCATGTACTGAATCCACCATTCCTTTTGGGTTGGGGAAACGTTCAGGGTCGAATTCATGATCACCCCAGGCATCAACAGGCCAGTACGACCAGTCCTGAACTATATTATCAATAGGAATATTTCTTTGACGAAACTCCACTAGTGTACTCAAAAGCTCATCTTGTGTGTGATATCTTTCTCTACTTTGCCAGAAACCCATAGCCCACTTAGGCATTATCTGCGACTTTCCTGTTACCGCTCTATAACCACTAATAACCTCATCCATATTTTCACCATGTATGAAGTAATAGTTTATCTCATTACCCATTTCACTCCACAATGAGAGCTTGTTCTGTATTTCATCAGGTACAGGATCAAGCGCTCTCAGCGATAAATACGAAACATCGCCATCGGGTTCCCATTCAATTCTGATAGGAACACTTTCACCTTTCACAAAATTGTATGAAAACTTATAATCACTAGGGTTCCATGCAGTTCTCCATCTCTCCTCAACAACCTCCTCGTTGTTCAAAAATACCTTAGTGTAACCTGCGTATCGGATGTGAAAACGATAAATACCGTCCTTATCCGACTCTATATTACCTTCCCATGTCACTTTTGCACCGTTTAGCGTAAATCCTTCGGGGAACTCTTTAATCCTCTCTAAATCTTCATAAGAAACAACCTTCTCTTTTCTTACAACCTGTTCTCCACTATTTGCATTAATATAGGTTGCTGTCAATCCCCCTGCACCACCTTCTTTGTCGTATAATTTAAATTGATTGAGCTCATCATAATTTCTGGGATCACCAAATTTGGTCCATGAGTAATTATCCCAAAGAATACCATAATTCTTGTTGGATACAATAAAAGGCACCGATACTTTAGTATTGTATTGATAAAGCGATTCGTTTTTACCCTTGTAATTAAACTCATCTGATTGGTGCTGACCAAGTCCGTAAAATGCTTCATCATCAGGCGATTCAAACACTTGATGCAAAGTATAGCCTTTCGTGTCTTCAACTTCAATAGGTATGAACGATTTGCCACCTCCATTTTTTTCTTTTAAAATCAAAACACCGTTTTTATCAAAAAAAGAAACTTCTCCGGTTGATTTATTAACTCTAGCTTCAAGAGATTTTGTCGAGAGTATAACAGACACAGAGTCTTCATCTACAGTAAAATCTTCTGAGAAAGTAATTTCCGGATCAGTAATCAAACTGGCTTCGGTCGAAAATACCTCTTCTGGAGTTGCAGTAACATATATTACTTTGTCATTAATGACTTGCAAGCGGATATTGTGAGTGATATCACCATCTGACATTTTAGTTCTTACAATAAGACTATCTTTGTTTACCTTGTAACTCTTTCCTACACATCCGCTTAATAATAAAACAGACAGAACAATCAGTACTGAATATCTACCTTTCATATAATTAATTCTTTATTTTGTTACACCATTCATAAGTGCATTTAAAGTTTGCTGATCAATAATGGTATTATTATTTCTGTTAAAAATTCTCGAAGATGATGCACCGTTATCCCAATAAAAAGGTATCAAACCATAATCTTTAGCACTTCGCGTAACATATTCAAGATAATATAGTCTAGATGCTTCATGTGCAGCCTGTTCAGCTTCAGTTAATAAATTACGTTTAATCGCACCATATTCACCCAATATTACCGGGATATCTTTGTTGATGAACTTAGATTTCATTAAAGTAAATTGTGAATTTACAAAATCTTCCTCTCCCCAATCGGCATTTCTGTTTGAGTTATCAAAATGATATCCATTGCCCCAGAAATAGAACATTTTTCCCCAGCTCTCGTCCTGTTCCATTCCGCAGAAATTCCATGGCGAATAATAATGTATCTCCAACATAAGACGCTTTTCTACCCAATCAATAGGTAGTGTGTGCATTAGTTCATTGGTTGTGTATATATCTGTTGACGGACCTTGAATTATTAGATTTCTGTAAATGTTATTTCCTCCTGTCGAGCGAACAGCATCTATAAATGATTGTAAATATGAATTTAATACTCCCATTTGGGTTGAGTTTTCAACATTGGGTTCATTTGTTCCTGCAAACAGCAGATTTTCTTCATAATCTCTGAAGTGCATTGCAATCTGTGTCCATAAAGCATGTTGTTTTATGTTGTTTTCAATCTGTTTATTAGGTGTACAGTTGTTTTCTAGCCAGCCTCCATCCCAGTGAATGTTTATTATAGTGTACATATCATTTTCAAGACAATAGTTTACTACTTCTTCAACTCTATCAAGCCAAGAATCGCTAATCTTATGAGTTGAATGATCCTCTATATAAGCATTCCAGGCAACAGGAATACGAATTGAATTGAAACCTGCAGCTTTTATTGCATTAATCAGTTCTTTTGTGACCTTAGGATTACCCCACATCGTTTCAGATGCACTTGTCCCATCTGTTGACTCAAGACTATTACCCATATTCCATCCTATGGTCATTGCCGATGCCATAGTCATTGCATCGGTTAGCATTGATGAATTATTATTGGCCTCTTGCTTTACTTTAACATTCTCAGATATATCGTTAAGCTTAAATGAAATAGAACCCTCTCTTGGTGATGTTGCAGAGTTAGGTCTAATAATAAATGATTCTGTTTTATCAGACAAACTTCTTGAATCTTCCTGATGTATTATCCACGATACATCGGTACTTACTTCATAAATGCCTGTTGTTTTCAGCTCTATCTCTATTGTATCTCCTATGTGAGAAACTTCATAATTTGACTTGCTAAGACTCAACTTGTCGTTAAGTGATTGTGAAACGTTTATTGTCTTTGATATTCCACCAGCATTAATGGTTATTGAAGTGCTGCGGTTTGCTGGCTCGCTATTCGCTTTAACCGTTACAACCAATTGAGTAAAAAAATATCCATCACTACCAATAGTGACATCCTCAATAGTAACATTACACCAGGGTAAATCTGATAATACAGTAATCTCTATATTACTTTTTATTGTGATCATCTGTGCTCCTCCTGTATTACTAAACTGTATAGTGTTTGCAGAAAGAGTTAAATAAGGCTCGAGAGACTGATCTTTCTCTGAACAATTTGTCAAACCAATAAGTATAATCAAGAGCAAAAATATAATCCTGTGAGAGTGTTTTTGTCTGATCATCATTTATCTCATTTTATACATTGAAACCATATTGTATAAGAAAACAATTAGCAGAGGGCAAACAATAATATACCCTCTGCCCATCAATTACATTAATACAAGTATTATTGTTTTGGAACAAATACCCAGAAATATGCTGTTCCCCACTCACCTGTACCGGGAGGTGCGTAAGATAATACTAGTTTATCTTCAGTTAGTTCTAATATATCAAATGTATTT
>CAZSBA010000061.1:0-10735 GCA_964605035.1 uncultured Proteiniphilum sp.
TTCACCTCTCTCTCCACGTGGCCCTTCTGGCCCAATGACTCCATCTTTTTCACAAGAAGCTACGCCAATTGTAAGAATCATAGCTGCTAGATAAATCAATTTTCTCATTCTTATTTAATTATAGTTTAATATGGTTGATGAATTAACCACTAATCGTGGTCGCTTTATATTGTTTAGTATGAAAGAAGAGCAGAAGTAAACATCGTTTGTAAGAATTTGTAATAATTTTTCTATATTTGAGCCAGAGATATAACCACATAAGACAAGTGGGGCACATACAAGACGTGCTTTAGGAGCCACATAAGACAAGTGGGTGAAAATAAAATTGGACTAATCCATAAATATATCCACGAGTCGTGTTTACTTTTTAACGTAATCAACACTAATGAATAGAGAAAGGCAATGGATACAATCCCTGCAAAAAGGGGATCTAAAGACATTGGAAGAGGTATACCTTCAGTTTAAAGGAGGGTTCCTCTCATATGCCAGGCAGTATCCAATTGAAACGGACGTTGTACTGGATATTTATCACGATAGCATCATCGCCTTATATGAAAATTTTGCTCGAAGAAAGATGAATTCAATGAAGAGCAGCCTCAAGACGTATCTGTTCGCGATAGGGAAGTATAAGATACTCGCTTATCTCAAATCGACCACTCTACAGCCCCACATACCGTTGGAAGAAGAATCTGTGGAGGAGGTTCAACTCTTCGAAATAGAAACGAGCGACGATCGGCTTGCCCAATTAAATGAAGCTTTAGATCAACTAGGTCCGATTTGTCAGCAGATGCTAAAGTTATTTTACTACAACGAATTGAATTTGGAGGAAATACAACATCATATGGCTTATGAGTCTAAAGACACGGTAAAAAGTCAGAAATCAAGATGTTTGAAACAGTTAAAAAAAATAATCCAATCAGATGGAAACAGATAAGTATCTATTAATTGAAGCTTACTTCACAGGTGAGCTTACAGCCAACCAAAACAAACAATTGGAATGGCTATTACAGAATGATGCTGATTTCACAGAAGCGTTTCTCTTTGAAAAAGAGGTTCGCGACACCATTGTATACAAAGAAAGGCAGAATATAGAAGATCGACTGCGTGCTTTGGATAATATGGAAGAAAAACCGATTAGAAAAATTACTCGATGGTGGTATGTAGCTGCATCTGTTTTATTGCTAGTTACTGCCACATGGCTCTTTTTGGACAAGCCTGATCGTTTAACCACTAATGAACTCTTTACAAATTACATGGAACCTTACCCCAACATAATTACGCCAAAGGTGCGTGGAAATATTGCAACCGAACACAGGATGCAGAAAGCGATGGAACTATACGACAGGCAGGAGTATGCTGAAGCTGCCAATCTGATGGAATCGGTGTATAGCGAGGAACCCAACGATTCTGTTGCTTTTTACTTAGCCATCAGCTATCTGATGATTAATAAACCGAGTGAGGCCATCGGGCTTTTAGACGAAAGGACTTGGGCAGATGAGAGTGGATTCTCATCCACTGTTATTCAGTGGTATGCAGGAATGGCTTATCTACAACAAGGCGACCAAGAGAAAGCGTTGCAACGATTCAGTCAGGTGGCCAATTCTGGCAATAGTCTATCGGGTGTAGCTAGTAAGTTGCTAAAATCACTAAATTAGCAAAATATTATCGAGTGATTGCTCTTCGTTTTTTCTTGCGCAAAAATAAAACGAAGGATATAACAATCACAACAAAGGCTGTCAATAACAGATAGTTAGAATACACAATGGTGTTAGTCAGAGGTTCAGTATTACCATTGACTACAAACCCTGCCCAAAAGAAGGGATGGCTTTTCATAGGGTTGTTGGCCAGAAAGTCTTGCTTCGCAAGAGCAAGTGCTTCTTCTTTAGGAAACCCTTTTTTCAACTTTTTGTAAAACGAGAGCATGATCTCTGTCGTCTCTTCATCGGGCACCTCCCATAGGCTGTATACTGATGAACGAACCCCCGCATAGGTCAACGCACGAGAAAGGCTCATCAGCCCTTCTCCGTTTTCCAGCTCTCCCATTCCTGTATTGCAAGCACTCATCACCACCAAGTCGGCCGGGAAATGCATTCCATAGAGTTCATGACAATATAACGGCTCTCCATCTTGAAAGACAAGGCTCGAATTAAGGTGATTGCTCTCATCTAGAAGTGCATGCATAGCTAGGTGATAGATACGATAATCTGTGGCCCTTTGTAAAAAACTAAACTTGGTAGCCTCTTCACCTTGGTAAAAATTACCATCAAAATATTTTGTCAATTCTGCTGCTTCACGTGTTGCTCCAGCAATATCATAAAGGCGACTCCTGCTTGGGGGATGATCTTCTGTGAAGGAGGACATATAAGTGTTGGAATAATTAGGTGCAAATGCAGCAAGATAGTTTTGTTTTTTCCGGTTAGAGGACGAAGCCTTTTTTAGTAACCACAGATTTAGACCATAGGAATAACTTATGTGGAAATTGGCAACCATTGGCTGGTACCGACCAGTAGGAACCAGCGTTTCAAAAGGTATATAACTTAACTTGTCTGCGGGAATAACTACAAGCCTTTGAACTTTTTCATTAGGAATTCCCAAAGGCTCAATCAGGCGATTGTATAAAGTTTGTGCCCGCTCGAATTGATTCCCTTCTATTTTTCTAATGGATAAATGGTAATCTTCTGCTAGATTGAGCAGCTCTTTCTTGTTTCCTAAACCTGCAAAAGATATGCTGTCGCTATTAATTAAGTAGGCGTATATGTTCTCCTCAGCTGACACATATCGAAGAATATATTCCCCTTCTTTTAGCAGAGATTGTACTTCGCTTATTTCAAAACTAGATTCAAAAAATTTGAGAAAATTAGCATCTGACGCTCTGATACTTGCCTCCACCTCCTTCAAATTAGCTTGAAGTGCATCAAACTCTTCGCCTCTTAACTCGCCTCTCTGGTTATAGCTTGCTATTTCTGCCTGCAGCAGATTACGAATCGAGAATAAGCTGTCGGGTACATGTAAGAATCGGAGATGTTTAGCTTCAAACTCCTTTGCCAAGTGTTGTGAATGGTTATTCTCCATCAGGTTTATCAAGCTAGCCGCATCAGCTTCACCAAGCTCCAAATGAAGTGATAGCAATCCCTCGTTGATAGATGCATTTACCCTGTTCAACGAGGGGTTGTAAGCACCTTTAAGGTAATATGACTGAAAAAGACGTGCTGTAAGATCATAGAAATGATATGCCAGGCGGGCATGCTCTCTGATGTGGTTCTTTTGGTATTCATCTTTGTAAATAGTTGCTACCTGTGTCATTGCATTTATGTAATAAATATCATTCCTTTCTACAAAGTCATCAATACCCACTATTATAGGATCGTTAACGGGATGGTCAAGCAAAATAGATATACTTTTAAGTATCATTTCTTCGGCTTCAGAAAACCGTCCGGCTTGCTGCAACATACTTCCTTTTTTGAGGTATAAATTTAACAAATTAAACTCTCTGATATCCATTTCATAACCTATCTGTATAGCTTGATCTAAATGCCTGAAGGCCTGTTCTTCATTCAGTTCTGCATCAAGATAGTAGCTTACCAGCTGTGAGTGAAAAATCATCTTGTTGTAATTATCCTGCAGCCTTATGCTCTCACTCATGCCAAGATCAAGCAATCGTTTCTTATTTATGCGCTCAATAGGATCTTCATAGTCAACGATTGGAGCAGCAGCATGACTAATAGAAGAGAGCAGATATGCAGAATAACGTTTTTGATCTGTTAAATTCATATGAGAAAACATAGCACGTAGGCTGTCGAGATGATTGAGTCCACCCTCTTTATCATTCACTAAATCGGTGTATAGGATATTTAACCTGTGCTTCTCCACCTGATAAAAGGATTGAGGGTGCTGTTTCATCTCTAGCTCCCTCCTTTTTTTCATGAAACTCTCATCATTCAACCATTCATTAAAGTTCGTGTTTATAGTTGTAATCAGTTCTCCTGCTGCCTCCTTGTCTCCATACTGTAGATATAGTCGCAATAGATTACCATAAACGGAGATAAGAAAACTTTCATCAACATCTTCAATTGACTCCCATATCTCCTTAGCCTTCATGTAACTCTCTTTCCTCTTTGTAAAGAAACCCGTATGAGCATGAACCACACCTATATTGTTGTAGATTGTTGCAATATCGTCTCTTACATCCATTTTCCCTTCCATCTGTATGGTTTCGTATCGTTCAATGGATTGGTTATAATAGTTCAAAGCCTGTGAATAATTTTCACATTTGTCATAAATAAATCCTATGCTATAAAGTAAATCGGCTTCTGTTTGGGGGGATAAATCTCTTCTAAATATGGTTTCGCATGCAAGCGCAACTGCAAGAGCTTCCGGCCATTCTCTTTTACTACCTAAATCTAAATATAGAGTCTGGTACTCATCGTAGAGGGTATTAATCAGACTGTCGTTGGGGAGATCTGAAATAGGTGAAGTTTTTCGAACACTATCGAGCTTTAGGCTCATCAAGGCCTCGTAATACTCTTTGCTTTTGCTGCTATTTGATAACTCTTTTTGATCTTGACTGTAAGCACCGAAAAATTGAAAAAAAACTAAAAGCAAGATCAATGAAAATGTGATACGTAGATTGTCTATAGTGGTCATCATCATCAAAAAATCATATAGATGGCTATCTGAATGAATCTGTGTAACACTTGCAGCATATAGATTGTTTGCAGCAGTTCAATAATAGTTAAACAAAAAAAGTCTTACGAGTTCATTCGTAAGACTTTATTTATTTGGTGGTCCCAACTGGGCTTGAACCAGTGACTCCCTGATTATGAGTCAGGTGCTCTAACCAACTGAGCTATGGGACCTAAAGCGGGTGCAATATTACTACTTTTTCATTAAAACACCAAATTTAGGGAAACAATTATTTTTAGAAAATATTATTTTATCCGATTGCACTAGCGTATATTTGCCAACAAATAAATTTCACTATAAAAGTAAAATAATATGTTTAAGAAGTTAGTTGCCATAGAGCCAGTTAGTTTAATACCTTCGGCAGAAGATAAGTTAATATCTTTTGCCGAAGATGTAATAATGTATCTCGATATTCCTGAAAATGATGAGGAGATATCCCACAGAATAGGAGATGCAGATGCAATATTACTGAGCTATACAACTCAACTCAATAAAACGGCTATTGAACAATGCCCAAATCTAAAATATATTGGTATGTGTAATTCACTCTACACTCCAGAGAGTGCAAACGTTGATATTAATTATGCAAATAGCAGAGGTATAACAGTAACCGGTATAAGAGATTATGGCGATGAAGGTGTGGTAGAATATGTTATTAGCGAACTCGTGCGCTGTCTGCATGGATTTGATCAGAAACCATGGAATGGAGTGCCCAGAGAAATTACCGGGTTAAAAGCAGGTATTGTAGGATTAGGAAAATCAGGAGGAATGATAGCTGATGCTTTACATTTCTTTGGTGCTGATATTAGCTATTTTGCCAGAAGTGAAAAGGAGGGAGCAAAATTAAAGGGATATCGTTATCTGCCATTAGACAGACTCCTCGCAGAGTGTGAAGTAATATGCTGTTGTCTCAACAGAAACACAGTACTTATTCATAAAGAGCAGTTTGAAGCTATGGGTGAGAGAAAAATATTATTTAATACAGGGCTTTCACCTGCATGGGACGAGGAGCCTTTTTTGAAGTGGCTTGAAGGCGACAATATTTGTTATTGCGATACAGTTGGAGCATTAGGAGGGGATCATCTTCTGAATCATTCTAAAATAAGATGCATGCAAGTTTCCACAGGGAGAACTCGTCAAGCATTCGACAGATTAAGCGAGAAGGTATTAAATAATTTATCGAAGTTTACAGGTATTAAAATTTAAAACCATTTATTAGACTTACATGGCTTTTAAATTCGACTTGTTTAGTTCTTACTTTTCTCTGTTATAAAAGGAGATTATAAGAGCGAGGTAAGAGTAATGTATTACTCTGGTAATAATAAAACAGGGAATTAGATTGTCTAGTCCTTGTCTAATCCTGAAAGCTAATTTAAAGTAAAAGCAATTTTACGAAACAATTAAAAGACGATAGGAGAAACTATATTTTGTAAAGTATAAACAACAGACCATGCAGCAATGGCAGGGGTTGCACTAAAAACATCTACCACTGCGTGAACCTCATCGTTTGTAATCTCAACACGCTGTCTGTCTCCTGTAAAGTGAGGAGTGGACTCCATTGTAACCTTCAAGTTCTCGGGTCCTACAGTTGCCAACGAAGCAGCAACAGCCACGTTTAAGCCTGTAGGAAAAGTATTGATAGCCTCTCTTGCAGTTCCATTAAAAACTGTATGGTTCACATCTTCCATACTGCTCTTATAGTGTTGTGATCCTCTAAGTGCCCTAACACCTTTTTCATTAAAAAAACTAGCGGAGGCATTTCCCATTAATGTGGCTGTTCTTAAGACATCAAAGCCACCTGTGGCACCCGAAGCTATATAAACTTTGCTACCATTTGCACTAGCTGCCTTCTTTATATTTTCTAAGAAATCTTTATCGGCTAATGCTCCGATTGATAATGTAACAATAGAAACACCATTTTCGAGTGCTTTCACAGCTAGCTCTTTCATTGCTGCAGGGTTTGCGGCTTCCACCAATATATCGGGTTTAAGATCAAGCAGCTCATTTAAAGATGTTGCAGCAAGGCATTCTCTTCCACCGCTTTTTATTTTCTCTGCAAGATGTGTAGCTTTTGAATGTGTACGAGAATAAACCCCCACTAATTCATAATGAGGTAATAGCCCTTTCAATAAGGCTTGTACTACTATATTTGCAAGATAACCGCAACCAACAATTACCAATTTCTTCATATACTGCAAAAATATTAATTACACATGTTATGAAGGTTCTACCCAGTCGCCATGATCCTTAATAAGTTGAATTAACCTATCAACAGCTTCTGCTTGTGGTATATTCTTTTCAACGAGCAGCTTCTTTCTGTAAAGTGATATCTTTCCATGTTCGGCACCAACATAACCATAGTCGGCATCGGCCATTTCTCCTACTCCATTTACAATACATCCCATCACACCAATCTTAAGATGCTTTAAATGTGAGAAGTGTTTCTGAATAAGTGCAACAGTTGTCTGAAGATCGAACAGTGTTCTGCCGCATCCAGGGCATGAGATAAATTCTGTCTTACTTGTTCTTGCTCTTGCAGCCTGCAATAAACCAAATGAATATGCATCCATATCATTTATGTCTATTTTGCCTTCATTGCTCATCATAATTCCATTACCGAAACCATCCAAAAGAAGAGTGCCGAAATCTACGCCACCTTTAATCTGAATATCTTCAGCCTCATCTTCATTGTAGCTTTGGTGTAGAACGACAGGTATGTCGCAGCCTTCATTTAACAATGTATGAAAAAATGCTCTTTGCTCACCCACTCTATTAATATGATTAGTGGTAAGGATAACTACAACATCGTTACTCTCTTTTAAAAATGATATCATTTTTTCTGAAAGATCGGGATAAGAGAGTTTCAAAAACTTAGCTCTGGCATTACAATTCTTTATCTCTTCGAGTGAATCGATGGTAAACATTGGGAAATTATCAACTTTTTCTTCCCAGTTAGCATAATCTACAATCGACTTCATCCCTTTCTGGAAATTATCAGGAACTCTTTCTCCTACATAAATGTAATCGGGGATGAAGTGCGGATTAATGGACATATCGCTTATGCGGCTTCTATCTGAAATTACAACAGGCAGATGTTCGCCTCCAACATTCCAAACAGTTTTTGTTTCACGTTTATCCATTGAAAAAGGTGAGAAGCCGGGATAAAACTCAGCGTTTATAACCTCGTGACCTTCGCGCTTTGCAACGTAATCTACAAGTTTTTCTGCTACAGGGACCTCTGCTTCAGGATCTTCACTTAAAGATACGCGAATAGTATCTCCCATTCCATCACTTAAAAGTGCACCAATACCAACAGCAGACTTCATTCTGCCATCATCTCCATTACCTGCCTCTGTTACACCAAGATGAAGAGGAAAATGAATATCCTCTTTGTCCATTGTATAAACCAACAATCTGACTGCCTTTGTCATAAGCAAAGTATTAGATGCTTTCATCGAAATAACAATATCGGTGAAGTCCTCATCAATAGCAATACGAAGAAACTCCATACAAGACTCAACCATTCCGGCAGGTGTATCGCCATAACGAGTCATTATACGATCTGATAGAGAACCGTGATTAACTCCAATTCTTACAGCAGTACCATGCTCTTTACAAATTTCGAGGAAAGGAACCACCTTCTCTTTTATTTTCTGAAGCTCTAATGCATATTCCTCGTCATTATATTCTACTTCGGCAAATGTTTTCTGTTTATCAACATAATTACCAGGATTGATTCTTACTTTTTCGGCAATTGTAGCAGCAACATGGGCAGCTCGAGGATTAAAATGAATATCGGCCGAGAGTGGAGTGTTATATCCCTTATCTCTAAGTTGCTTATGTATCTCACGAAGATTATTGGCCTCGCGAACACCTTGAGTTGTTAACCTAATTAGATCGGCACCCGACTCAATAATTCTTTCGCATTGAGCAACACTCGCTTCGGTATCTAATGTATTGGTATTGGTCATAGTTTGAATAACCACAGGATAACTTCCACCCATATAGACATTGCCCACAGGTACATTAATTGTGGGGCGACGTTTATAATTAAAATAATTCATACAATTGCTTTCTTTCTATTATTTACGCAAAGGTAATATTTCTATCCAATATCCATCGGGGTCATTTATAAAATAGAGTCCCATGTCATGATTTTCATAACATACACAACCCATCTCCTTATGGAATGCCCTTATTTCGTCATAATCACCTTCCACTCTTAAACACATATGCTGCTCATTATCACCCAGGTTATAAGTTCTATCCCAATCCCTCAACCAAGTAAGTTCTAGAGTAAAGCCTGTAACTTCTTCTCCCATATATACCAAAATAAAAGACCCGTCAGAAGCTTCCTTTCTGCGCACCTCTTTAAGTCCTAATGCCTCTTCATAAAACTTTATACTTTTCTTGAGACTGAAAACATTAATATTATAGTGGTCGAATCTTGCTTTAATTTCCATTTTATTTTTTGATTATTGATTAATGTTATAATAGTTATATAGTTAATTTGTTAATTGAAATATAAACAGTTGCTGATGCAGTAATATTAAAGTTTAAAGGATTGCCCCCTTTTATTTAAAGGCAAATAGGTGCATTCATTTTTTGAAGCTATTACTTCAAATTGATTTACCATGTTGTAGTTATCTCCAAAATGCATTGGAACTAGATAATCTGTCTTGATACGAGATATAAATTGTTCAGCTCCTCGCATGAAATCTTTGCCTAAGCGAGGGTCGATAGGAAACATTGCAAGATATAAATTATCTGACTTCTCTGATAGAAGTTCTAATTCACACAAAAAATTATTTTCATAAGTTAGAGCCTCTTCAGCACTAACCTCATCTCTCCAATGCCAGTTATTTAAATCTCCGGAGTGAAAAATGAGTTGATCATTATATCCTATCAAAAATGAGCAACCAACATCTGTTGAACCAAATGCTTTTACTTTAATTCTATGATCCTTAAAGAATTCTTCTTTTTTTAAGTATAAAGCATCTTTATCTTCCGTACATTTACTTTGAAGTAGCTCGTCGGAAAATATGTAACGTATGTTTGATTTCTTATCTCTCCATGAAAGAATTACCGGATTAAAATGATCGGAATGAGAATGTGAACAGAACACATAAAGATCCTCTTCTTTGTTGAGTAGATAATCTTCTATCCAATATTTACCATCCTCACGAAGAGAATCTTCATAAAAATCAAACAAGATTGAAAACTCATCAAACTCAATTAAATAGCAACTATGATATATATAAGTGATTGTCATAATAATATTGTACCTATTGTTTAAACAACTGTAAGAACAAAAGTTCAAAATGTTTCATGTAAAAATTTCTAAAACATGAAAACAGAAAGTATTTACCAGTTTACTCTCATTAAAGTTAAAAGTGGGGTTAATAACCACATTATCAAATAAAAACATTGCTATTACAATTTAATTAGCTTTTATTTGCATATAGTTTTTATTGAGGTGGTTTATTATTAAGAAAAAGGCAGTCATTAATTATATGTTTCATTTATAAAATCGTAAAGCTATGAAGAAATATTTAGCAGAAATGATCGGAACTATGGTACTGGTGTTGATGGGATGTGGTGCAGCAGTTTTTGCAGGGGCCGAACAACCCTTCCTCTCTGTTGGAACACTTGGTGTAGCGTTTGCATTTGGTTTGTCGGTAGTTGCAATGGCATATGCAATAGGAAGTATCTCGGGATGTCATATAAACCCGGCAATAACATTAGGTGTTTATATTTCAGGCAAGATGAGTGGAAAAGATGCAGGAATGTATATGGTCTTCCAAGTGATAGGCGCAATAATTGGTTCATCTATACTTTGGTTTCTAGCAAAAGACTCTGGATCAACAACTACTTTAACAGGTGCAAATGGATTTGCTGAAGGACAAATGCCAGTGGCTTTTGTAGCAGAGACTGTTTTCACATTTATATTCGTACTAGTTGTGCTTGGTGTTACAGCTAAAAACGGACTAAATAAATTTGCAGGTCTAGCAATTGGTTTAGCTCTTGTATTAGTACATATTGTTTGTATTCC
>CAZSBA010000061.1:10835-13275 GCA_964605035.1 uncultured Proteiniphilum sp.
TTTTTATACGTAAATATAATCACAGATAATATTGAAAATTATGAGTCACAATTTATTAAAAGGTAAGAGAGGAATTATATTCGGAGCGTTAAACGATAAGTCTATCGCCTGGAAAGTGGCAGAGAAAGCTGTTGAAGAGGGTGCAACAATTACTCTTTCAAACACTCCTGTTGCAGTTCGTATGGGAGACACCGAAGTACTGGGAAAAAAGCTGAACGCTGAAATTCTTCCGGCTGATGCTACAAATGTTGAAGATCTTGAAATGGTTTTCACGAAATCTATGGAAATTCTTGGAGGTAAGATAGATTTTGTTCTTCACTCAATTGGTATGTCGCCTAACGTAAGAAAGAAAAGAACTTATGATGATCTTGACTATGATATGCTTCATAAAACTTTAGATATTTCAGCAATTTCTTTTCACAAAATGTTGCAAGTTGCTCGCAAATTAGATGCAATTCAGACAGGTGGATCTGTACTAGCTCTTACTTACGTGGCTGCACAACGAGTATTTTATGGATACAACGACATGTCTGATGCCAAAGCACTATTAGAGTCGATCACACGTAGTTTTGGTTATATTTACGGACGCGACAAAGGTGTGCGTGTAAATACTATTTCTCAATCGCCCACAATGACCACTGCTGGTAGCGGTGTTAAGGGAATGATGGAACTCTTAGACTTTTCTGAGCGTATGGCACCTATTGGTAATGCAGATGCAGATGATGCTGCCGATTACTGTGTTGTAATGTTTTCAGATCTAACTCGCAAGGTTACTATGCAAAACCTCTATAATGATGGAGGATTCTCGAGTATGGGTATGAGTCTTAAGGCTATGAAGCAGTATACAAACGAAGATGATGAGAGTAAACTCTCTGATTAAAATCATAAAGTGATAGAGTTTATCGAATGACTTTATAAAAATAGCTTCTATCATATGATGGAAGCTATTTATTTATATATTTGCAGATTATGCTATTGAAATTATATAATGATAATCCAAATCCTCGAGATATAGAAAAAGTAGTTTCTATTCTAAGAGATGGTGGTACGGTAATTTATCCCACTGATACCCTCTATGCTATTGGATGTGATGCACTTAATGTACGTGCAGTAGAAAAGATTTGCGATTTAAAAGGTATTGACCCTCAGAAAAGCAATCTTTCAATCATCTGTAATGATTTGAGTATCATTAGTGAATATGCAAAGGTAAGTAATCCCACATTTAAGCTAATGAAAAGAAATTTACCGGGTCCTTTTACTTTCATTTTAGCTACAACTTCGTCGCTCCCAAAAATTTATAAAAAGAAAAAAACAGTTGGTATTCGTATACCCGACAATAACATTATTCGTGAAATTGTGGCTCAGCTTGGCAACCCAGTTTTAAGTACCACCATAAAGGATAAAGATGATGAACTAGAATACACTACTGACCCCGAACTTATTCATGAAAAATGGAGCGATTTCGCCGATATCGTTGTAGATGGCGGGATTGGTGGTATTGATCCATCTACAGTTGTAGACTGCACTTCACTCGATCCGGTTATAATAAGACAAGGTAAAGGAGAGTTAAATTTCTGATTTTTACAATCATCAATTAAATTATTTAATACTTTCGCAGTCTTAGTATTTAAAGCTAAGATTATTTTTCTCTAAAACTGTACAAACGAATATTCAAAAACATATGAAAAAGATATTATTCACTCTCCTTTCAGTTACTCTCATTCTCACACTTACTACTTCGTGTCAGAAAGATGATCCAATTATAAAAGATAAAGGAGAGCTGGTTTCAGCAACATATCACGCGACTTACAAGACGTTTACTCTAACATTTAGCAATGGGCAAACAACAACTGTAAATGCAATTATAAACAATAATACTACACCACCTAGTGCTTCTGCAACTTTGGAAGATGGGACAAATATTTATGTAAAAAATGCATCTCAATCTGGCAAAGCTATTGTAGGAGATAATAATGTAAATACTATATCTCAATTTGTTTATGATGGCATGTCATTATTTTATCTATGGTCAAATGAAATAATTAACAAAAAACCTACTGCAAATGATAATAACCCAGCAGAATATTTCTATAGCATCTTAAACAGCACAGATACAGAGCATGGTTGGTCTTGGATTACCGATGACGTTGAATCATTAATGGCTGGCTTTGACGGTGAATCAACAGATGCTTTTGGATTTAAACCTCTACCACTTTACTACGAAAGTGGCAGTGACCGAATTGTTGGTTTTGTAAGATATGTATATCCAAATACACCTGCAGAAAAGGCTGGAATTAAAAGAGGTGATATAATTACTCATGCCAATGGTAATCTAATTACAGTAAATAATTACAGCATTATGAATGGAGCAAATGCAAAGACTACATTTACAGTTTTAGATCAAAATTTTGAGAATCCTCGTGATATAGATATAACACCT
>CAZSBA010000061.1:13375-14472 GCA_964605035.1 uncultured Proteiniphilum sp.
ATAGCACCCGTGGCAGAAGTTCAGAAAAAGAGCGTTTTCACAGTTATGAGTTATAACGGTTATGTAAATGATATATATGACCAAAACAAATGGGATAGAAATGCTTATCTTGGTAATTATAATACCAAATATTCAAACCCTATAAATGCCAATGTAAACGACGGAGACCTCAACCTTTATATTATAACTACAAGCAGTTCTGCATCGGCTTCTGAGTTACTAACCTTCTGTTTAAAGCCATATATGCAAGTGGAGCATATTGGAGAAAAAACAAGTGGTAAATATACCGCTTCATGGACTTTACATGCATATAATAACTACAACGGCAGGGTGCAGCAAGTATATGTAGAATCTAGTCTTACGGATGAAGAGAAAAGAGATTTAAAAAATTGGGGAATGCAGCCTATAGTTGGTAGATATACCGACAAAGACAACAAAGACTTTATTGCAACTAACGGTTTAATTCCTGGTCATCCTATTGCTGAAACAGATATAAATGAACGAAGAGTTTCAACTTGGAAACCAATTGGAGATATAGATGACTACCTGTTTGCTAAAGCAATATCATTAATTACGGGCAAGCCTTACACAGTATCTCAAACAAGAAGTTCAACAAATGTTCAATTTCAAAAAGCTGAGCTATACTCAACAATGGAATCTGTTTACAGAGAAGGTGTTATAATTGATAATCCTAAATTATTGCCTCCTTTAGTTAAGGAATAAATTAACGAAGCCACAATTGGTTATCTTCATTTAAAAGATTATTCTCTATAGCGTGATATTTCATATATTGATCTCTTGGTAATATATCCTGCAGTTTCTCCTCACGGGCAGACTGCAGTTTTTTTATCCTTTTGCTTGTTCTGCAAAGGAAACAGGTCTCGGCTTTCTGAACGTCTAAAAGATACTTTAATTCTATTTCTTTTAACTGAAGAGCTATTTCATCTTCAAATCCAATTAGTTTTTGCATCGAATCAACTTTCTGCTCAACACTAGTACGCAGTACTTCTGCAATAATTCCTTTTTCTTGTGCAACTGAAATTGATACAGCTGCAGCAGCGAATAATATTCCTAAAGTGAGTATAATTTTTTTCATA
>CAZSBA010000062.1:0-13853 GCA_964605035.1 uncultured Proteiniphilum sp.
ATATTACAGTGGTTACAAAAAAATCCATAATTGTTAAGAAAAATATTTCTCATGATAGATAAAAAGATAAAGATTACAGCACTTACGTTTTTAATTTCTACTATTGCTATTATAGCACAAATTAATTCACCATCAGTTTATCCTGATAGAGTGATACTTAATTTAACTGAAAGTCCATCTACTTCAGTAGCAGTTACATGGCGAACAGATGTGTCGGTTTTAGAAGGGTATTGTGAATTACAGCCAGCTTCAGATGGTCCAGTAAAGAGAGAAAACTCTAAAACATTTAAAGCTAAAACTACCTTTACAAATCATGTATATGGAGAGGAACCAGCAATTAAAGCAAATCAACATTCGTTTGTATTTACTAATCTTACACCAGATGAAAAATATCTGTATAGAGTTGGTTCAGATGAATATTGGAGCGAGTGGTATGAATTTAAGACACCTGCCAAAGAAGGTAAATTCTCGTTCATATACCTTGGCGACTCTCAAAGCGATTTAAAGTCTCAATGGTCCAGAGTAATACGATCTGCATATCGGCATGCTCCTGATAGTGAATTTATACTCACAAGTGGCGATCTGATAAACAGAGCAGGAAGAGATTTGGAATGGCATGAGTGGTTTTATGCCGGTTCTTTTATTTTTAGTATGATGCCACAAGTGATGACGCCGGGTAATCATGAGTATAAGGATATGGTACTCGATCCGCATTGGAATACTCAATTTACACTGCCGGCAAATGGGCCAAAGGGTTTGGAAGGTACCAGCTTTGTAGTAGATTACAATAATATGAAATTAATTATTATCGACTCAGCCGTTGAATCTGAGTTGAGTTACAAAGATGGCAATAAGCTAGAAACTCAAAAGGTTTGGTTAGATTCTGTTTTGCAAGCAAACACTAAAGAGTGGGTTATTGTTTCAACTCATCTTCCTTTTTATTCACCTAAAGAAAATAGAGATAATAAACATCTTCGTGATAATTTCCAGCCTATACTTGAGAAGTATAAAGTTGATTTAGTACTTTCGGGGCACGATCACTCATATGGAAGAGGCAAGTATACAGATAATCCTGATAATAATCATAAGGTTATGTATGTTGTTTCTGTTAGTGGTCCTAAAATGTATGAAGCAGGAGATAAGGACTGGATGGAGCGATCAGGTGCATTTAAACAACTATACCAGATTATTTCAATTGAGGATAACGTTCTAAAGCTAGAGTCTTTTACAACCGATGGAAAGTTGTTTGATAGCTTTACTATGATAAAGTAATTGAATCATTTACGATTAAATCGTTCCATAATTTCACGCCATGTTGTAATTATTATATCATTTTCTTGTAAGAAGTTAATCACTTCAGAATCAGAAAACATTTCTGCCTCCCACGCACGTTGTTGCCACGAGCCTGTTATACTTTTCATATTCTCTGTCTCAAATGAAGGATGAAATATTATTTCAGTTAGACCCGGCTCGAGTGAGTTTACATAGCTGAAAAAGTTAGATTTTACATCCTCGTAGCTTTCACCTTTTGGTACACTACCAAAATTGTCTAATTGAGGTAGATTATATTTATTCAACATGTCTATAACCTCTTTGCCAACCGGATATCCCTCTGATTTATAAAAAGCAGCTACACTTGGATTTGAAAGATCGATAGCATTGGCAGGAATTTTGTATTCCTCGGCAATATCAAGTAAAACCTTTAAAAAACTTGCAGAACCATAAAGTGTACCCATATGAGTGTCAATATGTGTTGGCATGTAGCCCAAGTCAATCATTTTATTAATTTGTGCTCTAGTCTCTATTTCAATTTCTTCTGCCGAGGCGTTAAATACAGTCTCCATAACACTTCTCCAAATCATTCCTTCCGGGTCTATTAGTCCGGGCACTTTACTGTGATCTGCAACAGGAGACCATCGCCACGTTTTCCATTCACTTGTATGAGTGAGATGCACACCAATATCTGCTTTAGGCACATCTCTTACCCATTTGATGAATTGAGTTGCATATTCGCATG
This sequence comes from uncultured Proteiniphilum sp., assembly GCA_964605035.1. GTDB lineage: Bacteria > Bacteroidota > Bacteroidia > Bacteroidales > Dysgonomonadaceae > Proteiniphilum. Next base: position 2,018 of record CAZSBA010000062.1, read on the forward strand.
GCATCATTACAGCGCCAGACAATATATAGTCATTCTCAATATAATACTTACCTGCATCATTTGCTTCACTGCTCATACCTAAATCATCCATATGAAGAAGAATAACTTTTTTACCTTTAGGAAACCCTAGTCTCTCGGCATTAGTTTCGCCAAGGTTATTTTCTTTAACCCATTCTGGCATGAATGAAACATGTTTAATGGTTTTGCCCTCTTGCGTATGATGAGAATATGTTACATGTACTCGTCCGTCTTTAGCCTGAATAGCAGATGGGTAAGAGAACCTTCCTTCACCCTTAGGTTCATATTCAAGATAGCGTTTCCATTTCCATGTTAACCCCTCATCATCTGAAATTGTTACTGCTAATCGATAACGACCTTCTTCAAGGTCATTGTTTACCATCAGCCATTGTCCATCATGCAATGAAATAGCTTCCACAGAAGATCCCGGATTGTATATATTTGTTTTCTTACTATTACTCCATGTAAGACCATTGTCGATAGAAGTGCTGAAAATAACACGTTTAGGAGACACACCGTTGTCTCTCATATAAGCAACTATAGATCCATCTTTCTTTTGAAGAAGAGTTGGTTGTATGTTTCCATATCCAACAATTGGTTGGCTTGGATACCAAGTCTCACCACTGTTATCAGAAATAGCAACCATAGACACATTGTAGCCATCTGAGTAAAGAGGCATTAATATTCTGCCATCATTAATAATTAATGGTTTTATACGCCCCATCCAACCAACCTCTCGTTTTACAGGATCTTTTGCCGCTTCAATAATCATTTTCTCATACTGAGGTGCATATTCTGCCCAAGTATGATCTGGAGATTCAATCTCATTTAATCCCTTTTTTATATCTTCTGCAAAACTGTCTCCCGGTTTAAGCAATATTAAATCTTGCAAATCCCATTCTGGGGGTCCGTCATTTAGGTAATTGGTTGAAATACGAGTTTTTAATAATGATGTCTCCCAACGGTTAGCCACTACTACTATCCAAGTTAAGTGCAGACGGTTTTTATTATCTAAAAACAAAACTGGGTTACAGTCGGGGTTATCAGGAGTGTCGGCCATTACAAAAGGTTCGCTCCAGGCAGATTGTCCGTTCTTTTTGCGTGACCCCATTACTACAACATCATTAGCAGTTCTCTCGCCAGAACCTTCAAACCAGCAAGTAAGTAAATCTCCATTAGGTAATTCAACAATAGAGCTACTGTGAACATGCTTCTCTTGTATTGGAAATATATGTGCCGATTGATAAGAAGAGACCCTGTTATTAAGTGCAAACATCATATCAGGTGATATTAATAACATACAAGTAAATAAAATAATATAGGCATATAGGCTAAGTGTTTTGGTTGTCATAGCATTCTTTTTTTTTTGATCAATCCTTAAAATCTTATGTGTATTTATAACTTTAGATGTCTGTTAGAACCAATGATGTTTAACTATAGTAATGATATCAATTTAAACTAAGAGGTGTGTTTAGTATATATGAATCATGTTGATTGCAAATAAACAACAAGATAGTTCTCAGTTATTTGATTTAATTCTACCTGTTTTCATACTCTGAAATCATACCCCTGATTATATCAACGTACTCATAAACTACTTCCTTTTCGGGCTTATCAAACTGACGTAATGGATGAGCCACATAATCATTACATACTCCCATTGCAGCTAGCGCACATTTAGTACTTACTGTATAACGCGACGAAAAGTTTCCAACGTTATATATTGTTTTATATATTTCAATAACAATTTGTCGTAGTAAATCAATTTTTGTAAAATTCTTCTCTACAGATGCTTTGTAGTATTCTACAAATAGTTGAGGAAACATATTTGCACCACCGGCAATAGCTCCATCTCCACCCTGAAAAATAGTTTCAGGAATAAATATTTCGGTTCCGGTAATAATAGAAAAATTACCTGATTTTTTCAAACTATTTATTAGTTCTATCATGTAAAACATGTCTCCTGAACTATCTTTTATGCCTATTGCTCCTAAGTCTTTTGCGTGTTTCACAGTATCTACCGACATATGTAATTTAGTGTGCGAAGGCATATTATACAGCAGGAATGGTAGTGGGAGTTCTACTGCCAAATCATCGAGATAATGCTGCATCTCGACTTCTGCTATCGGGAAATAGTAGGGTGGGGCAACAACAAGAGAGTCTGCTCTGGCATCCTTGCAGATGTGAGCAATTTCTAAAGATCCAGTAAATGAAGTGTCTGTTATACATACCATTACCGGAACTTTCTTGTTAATTATTGAGCATGCTTGTCGGATAAATTTTTCTCTTAACTTATAATTTAAACTGGTGCCTTCACCAGTAGTTCCTAATAAAAAAATACCGTGTACTCCAGCTTTAAGCAGCTTGTTAATAAGCTTCTCTAATCCCTCCTCATCTAATTCATTATCATTAAAAAGTGGAGTAACAAGAGGGGGGATAATTCCGTGTAAAGTAGTATCGGTATTCATATTTATGATTGTCTAAATTTATACTCTATTATTGTTACATAAATTTCACTGTGCAAATGAATAAAATATATATGGTATTTACTTCTTATAATTTGTACTGTTTTAATTGTATTTTGACAACTAAGCTGTTTTCTCCTTTTTGTTTTTCGTACTATACTTTTCTATGTCGATAAAGATGTATCTGTAAATATGGCAAACGATTTTTCTGAATAATACATGCATGCTTTTAATGCTTTTATTAGTGTAATAATTTGCTTTTCAATTAAAATTATTCAGTTACAATGAACTATTTAATCTGAATTATATTTTTGAAGGATCAATCTTTACATATTTAATCATTTTTCTATTCCAGGTATATGTAATGTGTATCATTCCATCATTCGACTGAATTACTGCTGGGTAAGAATATTCTCCATCTGAGTCTATATCATTCTCTAGTAATGCAGCCTCCACCCAATTTAAACCATCATTTGATATGGCAATATTCAATATATTTCTATCGCCCCAATCAGAATCAGGTTCTATATGATTATAAACCAAAACGTGTCTGCCATCTTTCAATGTCACTGCATCTGTTCCAGAATTTGGATTAGGTAAATCTATAGGTTCAAGTTCACTCCAGGTCCTGCCATTATCATCAGACCACGCAGTTAATATCTTTTTGTTTATACTCCTACACAATATTTGAAGTCTTCCATCAGGATGTTTAAGAATACTTGGTTGTATAGCAACAATATCTACTCCGTCGTTTATTGGATCTGTACGCTCCCATGTTCTACCTCTATCATTGGTAAACTCCATATACACCTGCCATCCTTCATGTTCGGAGCTTGTTGGGCAAATGAGAAAACCATTGCTTAAAAGTTCAGGTTTATTTTTTATAGGACCTAAGATTTCTTCTGGCAACCTAATGGATCTCGACCATGTCTTACCATTATCATTTGATACCATAAACGCTCCCCACCAGCTCTGAGGAGTGGGGCCAATTTTATAAAACAGAAATAGTTCGTCTCCGTAGTCGAAAAGTACAGGGTTCCATGTAGGATATCGCAACCCAGAGTGTTGTATACCATTTGCAACTTCAATAGGAGCTGTCCATTCACCATTAATGTTTCTACTCAACCAAATTCCTACATCAGGATGTTTTTCGTATGTTCCACCAAACCACGCAGCTACTAATCCCTCTTTAGTTGCAACTATGGTTGAAGCATGGCAACTAGGAAATGAAACATCATCCTGTTGGTAAATAAATTCAGATTTCACAACGGCCCCCTTATTATTTCCATCATTGTATGCAAAAATGTTAATAGCTGATACAATAAAAACTAATAAGTAAGTCAATTTCATCTCTATTATTTTTAGTTGAATAATTCTTACCACAAATTTAAAATTATGAACAGTTTAAAGATAAATGAATATTGGTTTATATTAATTGAATTTTGATATATAATCAAATAAATGTTTTTATATTTACATTTTATAGTTAAAATGCGCATGTTATGAGATTTGTTTACGAGAAAATAGATGTGCCTCACAACAATTCATTCATTACAAGAACAATGAAAATGGATCCACACTCCGACAAGATTCATTTTCATAAAAACTTTGAATTAAACTATATAACATCCGGTTTTGGCAGGAGAATAGTTGGTAGTAATATTTCGAGTTATGCTCCAGGAGATATGGTTTTGTTGGGACCAAATATCTCTCATTGTTGGGAGGTTATAGAGCCTGGTGCAGACGGTCACGGTGAGTGTGTGGTGACTCATTTTTATGAAAATATTCTTGTTTCCGACTTTTTTAATATCCCCGAATTAGAGGATGTTGTAAATCTATTAAAAGAGGCTGAATATGGCATCCAATTTACCGGTGATGTAGCAGCAGAAGCAGCCGAATCATTAAAAAGAATGAATAGTCTGAAAGGACTCGAAAAGTATATTGAAATGCTTAATGTTTTTAACCTGCTTATTTCAATTGACGAACGTAAACTGTTGGCCCTACCGTCTGAAATTCCAGAGAACAACGAAAAAGATAGGGAGCAGATAGATAAAATATATGAATATGTATTTCAAAATCTCGAAAACGGAATCAATTTAATTGAAGCTGCAAATCTCGTGTATATGGAGCCAAGCTCTTTTTGCAGGTACTTTAAAAAGAAAACCAATCAAACATTTATGGAATATGTAAAGAGAGTAAGAATTGGTATTTCGGCGCGACTTCTTGCCGAGACAGATAAGCAAATTACTCAAATCTGTTTTGAGTCGGGATATAATAACCTTGCAAATTTTAATCATTACTTTAAGCAAGTAATGAATAAAACTCCTTCCGAATATCGAAAGGAGTTTAGAGGTTAGGTTTATTTAGTCGTTTATTTTATTAGTTTTCTTTATCAATCTCAAATCTGTCAATTACATTTCCATTAAAGCTAACCGATTGATATTGGAGCTTCTTTCCATCAATTTTGATATGTTGGTATAACCACCCATTTTGGTCAGTTACAGCAGCATATGGCTCTTCATACAATTCTACTTTTCGTCCTGGTATACCTAATGAAATTATATAAGTTGTTCCTTTGTTAAAAGAGTCTGTTGCAGCTCCATCATTTATAGGTTTAGAACGCATATAATAATGAAAGTGACCACTAAAGACCATATCCACTTTGTATTCATCAAAAAGAGGTAACCAATGTTCTTGAATGTTCAAATATGGCTCTTCTCCATTATAAGGAGGAAAATGAAATACTGCTATTTTCCATTTTGCATCACTATCTTTTAATTGATTCTCAATCCAACTAGCCTGCTTTTCAACTGGAGAAGTTGCATCTAGCATTAAAAATAAAGTGTTTTTATAAGTAAAAGAATATGTTTGTTCCTTAGGCACTTCATCAGGTCCGTTAGTTGGGTAACTAAACAAATCTCTATACATTTTAGCACCTAAACCATACCTGTTGTCGTGATTTCCCGGAACATTCATAAGAGGTTTTATATCAATAATCCCTTTCGAGTTTTCGAAAAGTTCATCCCATTGATTTCGATATAGCCCATCATCCACTAAATCTCCAGCAATAATATAGAAAGCCGTTTCTGGATGGTCGGCTTCAGCTTTGTTATGTAGTAAACCAAACTCTTCTTTCTGGTGCACATCACCAAACCAAGTAAAAGAAAATGAATCACTGGTGCTTGCTGTCGTAAAATGGCGAGCGTTGTTCCAGTCTGTTTCCGGCTCAATCAGATATAGATACTTCGTTCCTGGCTTCAAATTATTAATCTTGGCAGTAAACCTATGCACATACCTGTCGTTCATCAGTTCTCTGTCTTCCATTACATACTTCTCGGCATAAACGCTCATAACCTCATTACTGTCAACCTCCCGATACTTCACCTCTCCGTTCACTACAGTAGTGTTAGTTCTCCATTGTATATCAATACTTGAAGAAGGCTCGGAACTCCACGTAAGTAAAACTTGATCTGGAATATGAGTAGATGGGTATTTTGTTTTCCTAAATGCACCAATCAGGTGAGATTCCTTGCCTCGTCCTCGTATTGTGGTTAGTAAAACTTCTCCCTTCATACTTTCTGGAACTTCCTCAAGTACCAGTTCAGTCCAGTCGTGATAAGTGAATGCTCCATTATCTAATTTCGTCATGAATTGATTTTCAGGCGTTATACTTACAATTTCGAGGTTCTTGCTAACATCTTGGGGTTTAATAGATATAAAGTAGTGATAAGTGAAATTCTCGAAACCATTTATACCAAGCTCAATATTTCCTGCTTCAAAGTCTTTTTGCCAAATCTCATAAGTTTGATTTTCATTCTTTGCCTCTAAATCTGTTTTAACAAACCCACTTTTTTCGAGCCAAAAAGGGATAACTTCCTGTCTTTTGCTTCTCATCACTGATACTACTACAGGAGTATTTACTTTAAATGACCAATGTTGTTTCGAAAGTATATCAATCTCTTTTTCATCTAAATATGATAACAGATTTTCTTGCTTTAATGAAATAAGTTCGTCTTCGTTCAAGGTAGAATATAATCTTGTAACCACATTGTTCATCACCTCCTCTACACTACCTGCCTCTTCGGAGTAATTAGAAGAGCAACCAATCACCAAAAGGGATAAAGTTGTAACGAGAATATACCTTAAGTAATACTCAATTATATTCATATAAATAACTGTAATAATGTTTAATAGTGTTCATAAGTTTAAAAATAATTAGAGCTGGTAAAATAGAACTTTATCACTTTATAACTTCTAAATATCTTCCTAGCCAGTAAGGCAACAACCATATATCTCCGGCACTATTTTCTGAGCTTCCATTAGATCCACCATCAAGTCCGAATCGATTAGCGTTATGTCGCCTAATTTGTAATTCATCGGGAGGAAGAACCTCTTCAATTGTTTGCCTTCTGAAGTTTTCCGGAACAGGATTTATATCTTTTCTATGACTGTTCTTAACGCTCCAATTAATCAAATCCATTGGATATTCCTGTAGATACCAAATGGCTTCATTAAGGTCATATTCATCACTAACCATAGCGGTGAACAGATTCCATAATCCATCCTTTTCCGGACGTTCAATCTCCCAGTGGTCGATTATACTCTCCTTAAACATGTTTTTAAGCTTATCGTCAAATGCGTAACGATAAAGTCCCCAATATCCCAGAAAATACATCTCATCATCTGAGTGATTCCACGAAGATGATAGCATGTGAGCCCACTCATCTGCTCCTTCTGGAGCTTTACCTATTTCAGACATTGGGCGCATCAAGTTTTCAAGATACCCATAGTCATACATTAATTCAAAGGCCTTTTCCTTATATATTTCTTTATTAGTGAAATAATAGGCAGTTTGAAGCATAGAGATAATGTTAGAACTGTTTAATTTTCTGTCGCCTATAGAAGTGGGGAAGCCGTTTACATACTCAGGATTCCATCTAGCCCATGTAGTAGGTTTTCCATCATAATCAATTAGATACCAATCATTATCCACAATATGTTGCATCATATCATCGAGTAATTTTATAGCTTTATTACGAACAGAATCTACCTCAATTAATTCGGCAATAACTCCAAAAACAAAAGCGTGACCAATTGCCTCATCGCTACTTGTTGTTGCTTTCCAATCCCACTCAGGATCATTTGAATGTTGCCATCTTTCAGGATCAGAGAGAACATCTATGTATCCACTTCTTTCAAACGAGCGTGAAGGAAATCCTGGAATAGGATTAATAGTGTATAACCTCTCCATTGCATCCAGAGATTCTATTATGTTTTGTAAAGCTTCTTCCGATCGGGTTACTGCATATCTGTATGCCTGACCCCCCAAATACATCGAAGTCCAAAGTCCATCATTATCAGAGTCAGAAAGAAAGCCGGTTGAAAGATCTCCCTTTGTCATTCCACTCAATGTTGAGTTAAACCCATTTCGTATATGACGAAGACGAACCTGCTTCTCATAAAAATTAGCTTTATCTTTCAATGTAATTTCTTTAAAACAGATCTGACCAAGTCCACTGTCTGTTAAAATTAAAACCGAACCCTCTGGGCCTTTAGCAATATCTTTAACCTCTTCTCCTGGGAGCCATCTTTCGCCGTAATAGTAGTTGAATTTATTATCCTCTCTTAACATAAATGCTCCTTGTGAAGATCCAAACCAAACATTGCCGTTTATTACTTTCACGGCGGTTATTTCTTGTACAGGAAGTTCTTTTCTTTTATCTCCTAATTGATTTCCTGTATTATTATCAACTTCAAAATATCCATTTTTGCTTCCAATGATTGCTTTCTTACCCGATGAAGTAATGTCGAATGAAGTGAAATCATCGCCTTTAAAAATTGTATGCAATTCTTTCTTTTCTGTAGATAGGCTTAGTAGGGTAGACGAGGTAAGAATCCAAAACTTACCTGTAGCATGGACATACTTTATATCAATAATATTATTACTGGTTGTACCTTGCCATAATTCTTTGGAATCTTTAATCAACTTCAAATTTCTATCCGATGAAATTAAAGAAGTGAAATCATCTGTAATGGCAAATAATTTAGCATCAGGCATGCTATGTTTCGAGAATAATTTTCCTGCCCATGCATTGCTTAATACAGCCTCTTTGTCAAGATAGATAAATTGATCTTGCAGAAGAGATAAATCTGTAAACTCTTTTCTGCTGAAAGTACGAGCTGTATTGTCTTTTACAATTATTCCCGGATAGAGGAATGCACCTGCACTTGTGTGCATTAGTCCCTCTGAACTTAATATTTGTATTTTACCATTTCTGTCTGTTACCACTTTCAAAAGATTTGCTTCGGGCATATCAAAATAGTATTTTATGCTGTAATCTTGTGTAAAAGGGGTGTCTTCATGAACTTGCTTTTTGTTGTCAGAGACTACATCAGGTGAGGCAATCAACAAAAGGATAAAGATTATAATGCTGTGTATTAATAGTTTCATAATCACTTGTTTTATTGTTTGAATAATTGGGGCAGCTAATTATTAATTATTAGCTGCCCAGATAAAATTATTAGTATGGCTTACCAGTTCCTTGCAATAACCAGAATTTAGACCAAGCGCTATCGTTTCCATCTTGTTCTGTAAAATCGGTTTGCTGTAAATCGGTAATTGCATTTCTGTAATTTTCATTATTCCTTGAAATTTCATTCCCTCCATACTGATATCTTAAAGGCATGGCAGCTCTTAACCCCTGCGTACCTACATCTAAATTTGGCAGGCCAGTTCTCCTCCAATCGCACCACGACTCATGAGCAATTGTCCAGTTGGCAATCCATTTCTGAATCATGATCTGCTCTAACGAACCATCATATGCAACTCCGTCTTCGTTAAGGTACGATGATAAACTGCTTCCAACTCCATAGGTGTTTAACGAGGCTTCTATACCTTTCTCATACCAATCCTTTTGAGCACCCACATTCCACCCTTTTTGTGCAGCCTCAGCAAGTATAAAACATACCTCAGCATATGTAACCATTCTTGCTTTTAGCATACCGCCTTGTGTATTTTTGTACATGTCTGATAATGCTGAACTATGAACATTTGGTCCTCCCTGAATTGGAAAAGGATTAAGGTTGAATGGCGATCCGTCGCCCCTGCGAAATGCAATTGGAATGCCAGCATAATCCATAGTATCAATTAACACTTTACCTGCTTCGGTATCGGCAATCCAAGTCTCTTTATTGTATATTACCATATTGTTAGATTCAATATGATCGGGATGCAGATATCTTACTCCACCAACTATTTCATCGTCGCCATAGGCACTTGACACCTTTATAGGTATTCTAACCTTATTAAACCACACGTTTAACCTTGGATCATTATTATCTACCAAAACATCTCTAAAGCCAGCGCAGAGCTGTATTCTATCGAAGTTGCTTTCGCTTGCGTCAAAAGCTACAGTAGCAGGCCAAGAATCGCCACTAGATGACCCAATCATTCCCATTGCTGCATCATCATCATTTGAAGTGAATATTGGAAATTGACTTGGATTAGAAATTATTTCTTCAATACCGGATTTTGCGTATTCTGGTAGTTTTGATGATACCCTCATATAATATCTCAGCATTAAAGAGTTTGCAAATTTTCTCCATTTTATGGGGTCACCATTATACAGAATGTCTGAACTTGCCCTAATACTGGTGTATTCAGAAGCGGGTTTTGATAAAATGGTATTCGCTGTTTTCAACTCCTCAATAATGCCTCTGTATATAGATTCTTGTGAGTCAAAGACAGGGAAATAATCTTCCTGTCCACCTTCAAGTGCATTAAGAGCAGCACTGTATGGAGCATTACCCCATGTGTCGGCAATATAACCAAAGTTAAAAGCTCTAATCACTAGTGCTAATCCTTGATGAAACTCCATATTTTCTTCAACAGACCTGGTATACAGATGTTTTATATCTCTTAGGGTTGAGTACAAGTTATCCCAATTTCTTTGTTCTCTCCAAGCATAGTTGTTTAAAGGATCGCTCCAGCCACTTAACTGTACGTATTGCATTACACCTGCGGCATGACCGTTGTAGTTCATCTCAAGATAAGGGTATGCTGTTGATACAATGACAGTAGGAACCAAAAGGTTTGGATTCACAATTGCCGGGTCTACTCCATTCGGATTCACATTCAACTCGGTTAAATGCTCCTCACAAGATAGGAGTGATACTGCAGCTATCATCATTATTATTCTATATATTGTTTTCATATCTATTGTTTGAGTTTATGTTTTAATAATTTCAGAATAACTAAAACGTTACGTCCAATTTAATACCTAATGGTATAGACCAAGGAGTTATATTATATCTTTCAATACCTTGCATAAAAGAAGAACCTGTTGGTTGAAAAGCAGTCTCAGGGTCAACATTTATCTTTGCTTTTGTCCACAGCATAATATTTCTGCTATATACCGAAACAGCAAGTTGGTTGATACCTATGATATCAATTTTTGGTATTTGGTAAGTAAGTGATATCTCTCTTAGTTTAATGAAATCTGAATCAAACATTGCGGTTTGTCCATAATCCCAGCCAAATGAATTTTGCCATCTGTTGATTGGAGTACCTGTATCACCAAGTTGCTCTTTTACCATTACAAACTTTCCATTATCATCGTAGTAGCCTTCTACACCCGGTATAAACATTCCGTCATTTAACGTTATACCATCTTCAGTGTGCTCAAATCCACCAGTTGCCGTTGTAGGTCCACCCACTACAGGCCAAAACATTCCGTTGGGTGAGAGATATTTATCTTTGTTATCTTTTAAAAATTGCGCTATTTCGCTTCCACTCATATGGTTTAGGTTAAGCGCTCTGTCAATCCATCTTTGTGTAAGGTAATCCGACTCCATATATCTCATTGTTTGAGAGATAAACTGTCCACCATACCTCCAGTCAAAACTTGCATTCAATCGCCAATTCTTATACGATAGCGATGTCTGCATTCCCATTTGAAAATCTGGATTAAAATTACCGATAACTGCAGTCTTATCGCCAGGGTCCATATAGTTTTGCCAGTCGTCTCTAATTAAAGTTCCTGAAGCACTTTTTAATGGCCATCCATGATATTCAGATGAAGGGTCGTTTACTCTTGTGACAACTCTTGACACCAATTGCCCTATCTCTTCGCCAACCCTTGTTACTGCTCCTGCATTAGCTTCTGTCCATAATACATGATAGTCAAACCCCTCAGAAAGTTCAAGTATAGATGTTCTGTTTCTTGTAAAAACAAAATTTAAGTCTAATTCCCAGTCATCCGTAGAAATAGGTGTGCCACCCAATGTAAGTTCTATTCCTTTACTCTGAAGTTTACCTGCATTAATCTGGCGTGAGTTGTATCCTGACGACGGGG
>CAZSBA010000063.1:0-13401 GCA_964605035.1 uncultured Proteiniphilum sp.
TTCTCTTCCATATCATTTTTGTGTTATTACGGGTAAACTTATTATAAATTTTGTTCCTTTTCCAAGATCACTTTCTGCACGTATAGTGCCGTTGAGATCTTTTACAATCTTCTTTACATATGCCAATCCCAGACCGAAACCTTTAACATCATGTCTGTTGCCGGTATGTACTCGATAGAATCGTTCGAATACTTTTTTAGCATCTTCCCTTTTCATTCCAATACCATTATCCTCAATAGTAATAATGATTTTATTGCCTTCGTTACGAGTTCGCATCATCAGTTCTGGTGGAACATCACGTTTGCGATACTTCAATGCATTATCCAAAATATTGAATAGCACATTAGTAAAGTGCATTTCATCAACACTTATCGTTGAATCTTCAGCTTGTAAATCTACATCCAGCTTGCCTTCCAGCTTCTCAACCTTCAATACGTGTGTGTTTGCAACACTCACTACAAGATCATTAGCATCTAGCTCCTTCATTTTCAGCTTTGTCCTCTGTTTGTCGAAAAGCGACATGTGCAGCACTTTTTCTACTTGAAGGCTCAACCTCTTGGTCTCATCATTTATCACACCAGTTACATGCTTAAACACTTCTGGTGATTTCAAAATAGACTCATCTTTAAGCATCTGAGATGCAAGAGAGATTGTTGATACAGGAGTTTTCAGCTCATGAGTCATATTGTTAATAAAATCATTTTTCATTTCAGACAAACGTTTTTGTCTGAATAGAGATACCATTGTAAAGATAAACGTTATCAATAGGATAAACGTAAATATTAACGATGGTATGAAAAACGTCAGTTCACTGTATACATAATTTCTTTTCGTCGGAAAATAAACCCTTAAAGTGTTCAACTTTGCAGGGGGATCTTGAGGGAAAAGCGTTTGTGTATAAATTGCATTTTTATCTCTGTTAGAAAAATCGGGAGATGAATAAACAACCTGATTATTGAAGTTTACAACCTGAAAGCCAAATGGTTCATTCAAGCCATTATATGATAACTCGTATCGAATATACTGTTGTAAAACATCAAAATCAATCCTTTCCTCAATTGGTTTATTACTCGAACGGTTCATAATTTTGTAAATTACTTCATCAAGTAATGATCGTTCGTGCAAATAGCGTCTAGAAAGTGATTGTTGCAACTCGTATTGAGTTTTAGAAATTGTGCTTGCACTTTGTTGAGGTGTCACAAATACTTTTTTCTCTTCATTTTCCGGACGCAAGGATTGTTCAGTTCTATCAGTATCAAATCTCTGCCTTATTCTATTTACTGATGATATTGCAGGTGTAGTTTGTTCGCCAGTTACATTAGTAGTAGAACTCTGTTGATAACTTGAGTACCTATTCTCAGATTCTATCATATCTTGTTCGAGATAATCAAGCGTCTGATCTTGTTCCAAGTCTCTCATCACATTATATAGGCTTCTGTTTACCTGTTCATCAAACTGTTGAGTACGAATGTCCATAGTTGTACTCATGTATCTCACCTGCAAAAATAACAGAGCTAAAAATGCTGTGAACATCACTACGGCAAGCAACCAAATAGTCGATTTTTTCATACTTATTAATTACCTCCGTTTTAGTTACTATATTTCAAAGATCGTTCTTTCAATTATTAATTTAACAAATAAACGACTTTTTTGTTTAACATATCCTCTTAAAATTGAAAAAATGCGTAAAAAAACAGGCGTAATAACATAAATTAAGAAAATGTCTAATGTTAAAGTTCAAAATTATGATTTGTTAAAATCGAATGTTCCCACTCTTTATACTAGATGTTTGGATAGTTATAGGTAATAAATTTTGAAATAAAATTTTCTGTATTATTAACCAAAAATTTTAATCGTTTAAGTGAAATCTAAGACTTAAGCCCGCAAAACTATTTGTCGTAGGATATGAGTAAGAAGACACTAATGGTCTATGCATATTAATGTCATAAAAACCCTTCATAATAAGCCTTTTACTTAATGGGTAATCGGTAGCAAAACGAACAGATGATGTTTTCATTCCTGTGGTAGCCTGTGTGAACCCGTCTTCTATTTTTCGAATTAAAGAGGATGTGATTTTACGTGTAAAATCAAGCTGAAAATTTAAATCTTTATACTTATAACCGAGTCCTAGCTCAATATCATTTTCATTTGTTTCGACTATCTGATATGAAGCAATATTCAGATTTATACCTCTCGTTTTATTTATTCTGAATCTAACATTCATATTATTATAAAATACGCTCTGTGCTTCAATAAGAGGATTGAAGCTCTCAACTATCCCTACTGATGGTATATCAAAAGGAGAAGAGGGAATATTTGATCGGGTTATTGGGTCTGTAATATACCCAAGTGAGGTGTCCTCATTTTCATTGAGCTTTTCCCAACCTTGGAATGATGAATACGAACCTATACGGTATTGCGACAAGTATCTGTGATAGAGACTAATTGATTGCACTAGGTTTTGCAGTTCAGGAAATAATGACAAAAGGTTATAAGTCATTTCCCAATTTGGTAATAATGATTTCAGATCAGGAAATGGTGTAAGTCCTATGTTTTTAGAACTCTTGCCAGTATATGCAGCCAAGAAAGCAGGTATTAATACATCAGCAGAATTAATATTTATATCTTTAGGATTTATATTTTTTGATTTTGTCTCAATAATACTAGAATACTGATTCTGTAATCGTGTAGAAATAATCTCTCTTTTGTTTAAGAATTTTTCGAATGTCGCAGAGTAATAGTTGTTTTTGGCTTTAGAATTCTCAAATGCAGAAGAAAGAGAAATTGTTGTCATAGCAAAGCTTCCTCCTCTTCTATTTGGCATACCATCAAGCATATAATATATTTCGTTACGTTTATTATCCTCATAAAGCATACTTAAATTTATGGCAAGTCCCTTAAATGGTTCAATTGTTGCACCCAATCTCAAGTTCATAGTTTTGTTGAACATTGCCGGATTAATGTTTTCTTCGTTAATAACTAAGAGGTTATTCGCAAGAGAACGTTCTATAAACTCTATACCTCCATCAAGACCTAGAGCAAACCCTAAACCGGGTTGTAGGCCATTTTCTGCACTATGCTGTCCAAAGAAATCACCAATCAATGGAATATAACCAGGCACATCGGTTCTTCTTTTAATGCCTAGATTCATATTTATATTCCTAAGCGGAATTTTATGATAAATTGCAGCAAAATTAAATTTGCTGTTCAATGTTAATGAAAAGTCGTTATATAAATAATTTCCAATAGTCTCATCAGCAATAAATGCCCCTCTTTCCCATCTATAATGTGAGTTGTAGACAGCACTCGAATTAATCCATCTAAGCGGGTAAATCTGTGAAAACGGAAAAGTGTATGTCAAATTTGTCAGCTGTTCATAATTTAAAGGCTTTCCTAAACTGGCAATACTACTTGAAATACTGTCTCTCCAAATATCATAATCGTTTATATTTATTCTTTTATTTACTTGCAGATATGGCTCTTCTATTTCTGCCAGTGTACCCGATCTGAACGATAATAGTAGGTTTCTAGTAATATTCCAGTTGAAATTAAAATTTCTATTCCAAAAGAAATTGCTGCTAAATGTGAGATATTTCTGATTATTTAAGTGTTCCGTAGATGACTGTTCACTTATTATTTCCCTTAACTGTAATTCTTGGTAGTATCTGTTAATGTCAGATGAAAATCTAATATTTTCTGGTACAAAATTAATATTTATAATTTTAAATATGTCCAAGCTATTGTTTGTGTTCCTAAATGGCTCCCATGGGAATACCTTTGGAGAATAGTCGTATTCGGCTTGAAGATGCCAATCCATTATTGTCTCGTATTCAGTATCAGGACTATGTCTGTTACTTAAATTATGAGCATAAGTTAATCTAAAATTAGCCGGATCATATGGCATAGGATTTTTACTTTTAATATCCATCTTTACATTACTTATACTGATGCTTCTACTTGTCCACTTTGAAACAGCACTATTTTTAATCGAATCATTGTAAAGTTGATCTTTATGTAATTCAACAGACTCTCTAAGTAATAAATCTGTATTGAAAGGGTCATACAATGGAGTTGAGAGTTGATTTGAGTAATTATAATAAAAGGGGGCAGACAGTTTTATCTGTTTAGGCAAAAACCGTCCCAGCTCGAAATTCAGTGTAAAATTATAAGAATCAAAATCATCATTTCTCCTCTCATTTAAGCCCTGATTTATAGTTCCATAACCTGCCGTCTCTTTTCTTCCAGAAAAGTGAATGTTACCTATATCTGACAAAGCCAAGTTTACATTTGATTGTGCAGCCCAGCCACCTTTCTCATCAAATTCAGTCAACCTGAGTTCATTAACCCATATTTCAGCAGAGCGGCTTCCGCTAGATGTATTGCGAATCCCAATCATTATCACTTTTATATCTGCTAGTGACGGATTCCCTACAATGGATAAAGAGTTGTCAGGTTTTTCAGGGTCCTGTCTTGTGAATTTATTAGACTTATCTTTAAGTGTCCCTGAAAGTTCTTCTCTGTTTCTATTAAGTTTAAGAGATGTAAGCAGCTCCAAAGGTAAATTAATCATGTTCTCTTTAGGCCATACTATTTCACGATCTGAGTTGCTGTGTGCGCTATAATGCCCTTCAGGTGTAATTCTTAAAGGAATTTCATATTCATAATAATTGTTTCTATAATCAGATCCTAATCTTAAAAATAAAGTTATTTCACTATCCTCAGGAGGTGTTATTTCGTCGATCAATTTTTCGGCATGAACAAACATCTGTAACCTCTTGTATCGTCTCAAATCATATGCACTGTTTTTATATATTGAGCGCGAATCACCTGCTTCAAGATTACTGACTTTTAGAGAAAGCGATTGTTCATTTTCTTTTCTTAATTGTGGTTGCGCAGGATCAATAATCCTTGTAACTCCTGGTGGTATTACATAATTTACCGGAGAGCGACTCCCATTCTCTTCAATATTTACAGTAGAAATATCAATCTCACCTGTACCGTTAATATCTAATCCTGTAAATAGATCTCTCCTATACTTTCTCCAGTCACTTCTTACCAATTCAAGTGTTGCAAATCGCAAGAATACGGGTTCTTTAAATCCTGTGAGAAACATTCTCATAAATCTTATGTTGTTAAATCCGCGAATGTTGCCTATTCTCGATTCATACTCACGAATAGGAATTTTAAACTGATACCATCTCACTCTGCTGTCATTTCCATTTCTGAGTCTTACGGTTGACTCACGTATATCCACAATAAAGTTAGATCCAATTTCCATCGAGCCTGGGTGCAGAGAAACCTTGTACTGATAGTATGATTCGTTTTCATTAAGGGTATTGTCATTATTTATGTCTTCGGTATCAGGTGTAGTGCGCGATGCACCAGAAAACTTGTCCTCCTCGGCATCTAGTGAATTGCCCTCACTGCCGTTGAAATATTTATATCTATCTAAGATGCTCAACTGCTCCCTGTCCTGAGTAAGTCCTCTGTAGTGTCTGAAGTTGTCACCCGCTGGATCATTTAGAGGAGAGTGATTATCGAGCTCCATATTAGATGTTGTTTCGGAAGAAACAATACTCTTAATGTCATTTATATAATTGCTGTAAGAATGAAACGTTTTTTCTTCTTCACTACTAAGTCCGTTAAATCCAACATCCTGCAATCGTCTTGAATCCATACCCCCCGAGTTATCGAATGCATATACTGTTGATTGTCGTTTTGGGTATTTTCCCCACACTGAATATCCAACCTCAGTTGTGTCTCCATTTACCGGCAAGCCATTTTCATAAAACTTCTTGCCATCTTTCAGTATATCTTCAGAAATATTTCCAAGGTTAAAATAGAGATCTCCACCCGAATGCAGATTGGTTGAGTCGTTTATAAACGGATCCATCATCCAAAATTCAATATATTCGATGTTAGCTGCCTCAAAATCATTTGTATCCATTTTTCGAGTAATACCACCCCATCTGTCACTTGGATTAAGTAATTTTCCTTCATTGTCGATATTTGTGTCGAGGTTATACGGACCTCTTTCATTAGGATAAAAAGAAATATTTAGAATGGGTATAGTTGAAGGAAGGCCATAATACGAATCCCTATTAGGAAAGATCTCTCTTTCGTAAACTTCACGTACACGGTGGTCTGACAGTTGTTCTAGATCGTTTTTCAAATGTGTAGGGGTCAATCCCGAATTTCGTCTTGTAAAAATTCCATCAATGTAAAACCATGCTAACTGTGCTCTATTTTTACCGTATTCTATATTATTGCTCAAAGAAGCTTCTGGAAACATTCCTGTTGAACTATTGTTGAATGGGGTAGAAGAGAGTGTCCATAAATAAGGATTACGAATATCTATTCCCGATGTAGAGCTTTCAAAATCATCAATATATGAGTATTCACCAATATATTTATTTTCATAATGACCAGGCAATAAATGAGCGAACTCTAAATCGACTTTAAGTTCAGAAGGTAATGAAGCCTCTACAAAAGGAAGTTTATCAAAAAGATTTGTCAAAACATACGACTGCTTTCTATATGATAAATTAGCCCCCCACATAGTATTTTTTGCAGCCTCATCGCCAAAAACAGTTTTCACCATTAAAGGCTTTTCATAATAGTGCATTAGGGTACTACCTATCGAAAAGTTTTTTGAAATATCATAAAGTAAGTTTATACCCATTAAAGTCTTCCTCTGAGGTTGGCTTATTAGCAACATATCACTATTAAAATCATATCCTGTAGATGCTCTATATTCACCGCTTATACGAAATCTATTTTTTTCGGGATATTGCTGTGCAATTGTCAATGTAGAATCGTATAGTTCACTGTAAACATATTTCTGGGCCATTTCTTCATTCTCAAATATATTATTCAAATGAGAACCAAATGGCTCAACTATCGGAAATATTATATAGCCATTTTCACTATCTATCGTGTAGCCTTCAATAAAATCAAAAATCCCATCAGGATATGGATCATTAATGCTATTGAGTCTGTCTAGATTCATAGTACTTAGTAGTATTTCTTCATTATTAAGAATATTTTCAGGAATGTAATTTAAATAAATACCTGTTGTATCACTTAAATAGCTAATATCAAGTTTAAATCTCTCTTTTTGCACATCATATACATTATATCCAAGTGAGTATATGTTTTTCATCATCAGATCCCATGTGTAAGAAAATGGTGAAAGCGAAACCGGCTTCAACAGCTTTACAAACAGAGCCTCTGATAAATTATTGCTTACGATGTTATTATTCGAAAACTCCCCTACCTGATATATTTCCCCATTATACATAAACTCAAATGCAACTGCCAGAACCTCATCATCATTTAAAGGGGAATTTAAAGAGATATAACCTAGTTGAGGTTGAAGTTTGTATTCTTCACTACTAAGTAAGCGAGCATTTTCAAGTTTCTCATAATCCTGCCCTGAAAGCATTGTTGAAGGAAAAGTGCTTTCAATATCGCTAATATTCCTAGCACCAGAGTAATTAGATATTAATTCTTCATACAGCGAGTTAGCTCTGTTATTTGTAGCTTCAACTCCACCTATGGGTATCCATAAATCATTTCCAATGTACTCATTCTCTCCTAAATCCGCAAATGCTACAATGTTTCTAACTTGATTGTAGTTGCTTCGCTTATTTGTCACCCATACTTCAATACGACTAATTGTTACTCGAGACTGTATATAGGGTAATTTGCTCAATGCATTATCATAAACCTCCCTGAAATAGTGGCCAAGAAAAAAATGCCTGTTCTCATCATACTGGTCTGCATTAATCTGGAAGGGGTAGGTCATGGTGCCGTCAGTAGAGGAAGTTGGCTGAGATTCTGTTAATTGTCTTGAGAATATAGTGTTAATATGCAGGTTGCCAAACTGTAAGTCGCTTTTAACCCCAAACAACGCTTCACCTGTATTTACTAGTGAATTTGTTGTTGTCATTCTTACATTTCCAGCCTCAATATTTTTAATTATATCATCCTCGTCACCTTTAAAAGACAAATTAATCTGTCTTGCATCTATATTGAATGAAGCATCGCTGTTATAATTAATATCGAAATTAATTTTATCCCCAACCTTTGCATTCATCGTCATATTTATATCCTGATCGAAGTTGAATATACTTTTCCTTCTAGCTCTCTGGGGTAGTGTAGGGTTATTATAAACATTACGTTTAATTCCTGCGAATACTTCTATATAACCACTAGTAGTAATAACAACACCTCCAGGACCGAATACAGATTCAAGTGGTCTCTTGCTCTTGCTTCTGTTTGGAAGGATAAATCGTTGTGGGTAATCATGCTCTTGATTTGAAATCGAATTTCTGCTTCTAAAATAGTTAATTTGATCTTCACGTCTTCTATATTCTCTATATTCTTCATAAGACATTGTAAAAGGAGTGGATATGATTTTACTGCCTATCTTGTTTTCAAAGACATACCTATTACTTATATAGTCATATCTGACTACTGTATTTATGTTAGATGGAGTTTTAAGGTTGATAGGTTGATCAAATAAGAGATCATCTGTCTTTTTTAATAATCTAGATTCATATTTGATACTATCACTAGATTCCAGTGTGTTTGTATCTTCTAATACAGAGGTCTCAGTAATTGTAGAATTGCTATTTAATATATGTGTAGAAGAATTGGTTGTTTGTGATTCAAGCTGAGCATGTAAATATTCGCTTCCATTTAGCATAAACAGAAGTAATAAATGAGATATGTAGAGTATATTTTTCAGAGAATCAATTGTTAAACAGTATTATAGCAGTTTTATATTTTAGTATTACGTAACCGCCAACTGTTTTTGATCTCTTCTATAATCTTTTTAAGGCCTCTTTTATTATTGCTTCAACTGATAGTGAAGGTTTCTCTTTTATTAATTTCGATACCACTTTTTGAGAAGCGTTTTGAACAAATCCAAGCATCACAAGAGCCGAAACAGCTGCATGACCAGAGTCTGTAAGTGTAATCCCTTTAGGTGACACTATTGCTCCGCTATCATCGGTAAATTTTATTTTGTCTTTCAGGTCAACAATTATACGCTGAGCTGTTTTAGCACCTATACCTTTAACCGTCTGAAGTATGGTTATATTTTCAGAAGCAATTACCCCTTCAAGCTCTTTAGAACTAAGTGATGATAGTATAACTCGAGCAGTGCTTGGACCTACACCTGAAACACTAATAAGTAACATAAAAAGTTCGCGCTCATGTTTATCAACGAAGCCAAACAATTGATATGTATCCTCACGTATAGATTCATAAACATAAAGTTTTACGTTCTGTTTATCACTAATTGCTCCATAGGTGTTAAGTGAGATGTTCATCTGATAACCTATTCCATAGGTTTCAATAGTTACCGATGCAGGAGTAATCTCAGAAACATCTCCTTTAATATAGTCAATCATTTTAATTTAATTGGTTGATTACGTAATACCATCACTATAACGGTAAAATATCTAAAAAATTATACTCTGAAAGCACTGTTTTTTTTTATGACGTAAACTTATGCCCTTTAGCCAAACCGCCTTCACTTGTCTCTTTGTACAATGAAGGTATATCATGACCAGTTTCTTTCATAACAGTTACTATTCTGTCAAATGACACTCTGTGTATACCATCAGTGAATGAAGAATACAGGTTTGCATCTAAAGCACGTGCAGCAGCAATTGCATTACGTTCAATACAAGGTATCTGAACTAAACCACATACAGGGTCGCAAGTCATTCCAAGATGATGCTCAAGCCCCATTTCTGCAGCATACTCTATTTGAGCTGGACTGCCTCCAAAGAGCTGACTTGCAGCTGCAGCTGCCATTGCACAAGCTACACCAACCTCTCCCTGACAACCTACTTCAGCACCAGAGATAGATGCATTTTCTTTTACTATGTTCCCAAACAATCCGGCAGTTGCCAAAGCCCTCAACATACGGTTTTTACTGAAGTCTCTACTCTTCTCTAAGTGATACAAAACAGAGGGAACCACACCACATGAGCCACAAGTAGGAGCGGTAACAATTTCTCCTCCAGAAGCATTTTCCTCTGATACAGCAAGAGCGTATGCAAATACTAAGCCTCTAGACTTCAACGATTCTTTATGTCCTTTTGCTCTAATATAATAGCTTGCTGCTTTTCTATGAAGACTTAAAGGTCCGGGAAGAATACCTTCATTGTCAAGTCCCCTTTTAATTGCACTTTTCATAACTTTCCATACCTCTTCAAGATAGTCCCATATATCGCTTTCCTCACACTCCTCAACATATTCCCAGTAACTCTTTCCTGTTTTACCACACCAATCCATTATTTCAGACATTGTGGACATATTGTAAATATGCTTACCATCACCATCTGATAATCCAATAGTTTTTTTTCCGTCAGAGAGAGCCCCTCCTCCAACACTATACATTGTCTTAGAATCTAGTAACCTGTCGTTGTTGTCATAAGCCTCAAGCTTAAGAGCATTTGGATGATATGGGAGAAATGTTTTTGGCAACCACTCAATTGTAGTAGGTGCAACTGGCTCAAGTACAGCTAGCAGTGCTTGGTCGGTAAGGTGACCTTTCCCCGTAGCAGCTAAACTTCCATAAAGAGTGATATTAAACCTGCTAGCTTGTGAAAAGTCGCTGACAAACAGCTCAGCAGCTTTTTTAGGACCCATGGTATGACTGCTTGATGGTCCATTTCCAATTCTATATAATTCTTTGATTGATAGCATTTTATGGGGTGTATAGTATGATTTTTAACTTACGAGCAAAGATAATCATTATTTATTGACTTTCCTATTTCATTCCTCCTATGTAAATCGTCGTAAAAAGTAAACTCTATGTGCAAATAATTCAAATTTTCATACCTTTGATGTTTAGTTTTAATATTTGAATATAACTATATGAGCAACAAAAATAATTATCAATACAATATTGAAGCACAAGATATCGACTTTAGAAGGAAAGTTTCACTAACATCTTTAACTAATTTTATTTTAATAACTGCAGGGAAAAACGCAGATGAGAATGGTTTTGGTATTATGAATTTGCTGGCTGAAGGATATACTTGGGTACTATCTAGATTGGTTATTGAAATGGAGCGTATACCAACAGAACACGATTCTATATCAATTGAAACATGGGTAGAAAAAGTTGGAACCGCTTTCACAACCCGTAATTTCAAAATCAGTGACTCCAATCAGGAAATTATAGGATATGCAGCATCATCGTGGGCGGTTATGGATATGAAAACCCGCAGAGGTGTACCACTTGATACTATTCCTTCAATGCAAAGTTTTGTGGTCTCAAAATCCACACCAATAGGTGAGCCAGAACGAATAATTAGTACCGACGGGGAAATAGCCAATAGCTTCACCGTTAGATATAGCAAAATTGATGTCAACAATCATGCTAATAGCCTCTACTATGTTCAATGGATATCCGACTGTTTTTCACTCGATTTCTACCGCTCGCACAAAATAATCCGGTTTGAAATCAATTTTTTAAAAGAACTCACAATTGACGATAAAGGTAAAGTGCACCGAGAGGAAGTTGCTCCCGGTGACTTTTACTTTTCTATAATAACCCGCGATAAGGGGGTTGTTTGCAGGGCAAGGATCTTGTTCGAGAAAATCTAGTTGCTATTATCAAATTTAATTTAACGTTCGTCAATCAGTTAAACTAAAGATGTTTGAGAGACTTTCTAAAATAAAACTATCACAGATAAAATAGCATAAAATCAAAGTAGATTACTTGCAAGTTCCGAAAGTTCACTGCGTTCACCCTTAACCAAATTTACATGGCCAAACAGGTTTTGGTTTTTCATCTTGTCAATCATATAGGCTAAACCATTAGACTGCATATCGAGGTATGGTGAATCTATTTGTTGCAAGTCACCCGTAAATACCATTTTAGTGTTTTCTCCTGCACGAGTAATAATTGTCTTAACTTCATGAGGAGTAAGATTCTGTGCCTCATCAATTATACAGAATGTTTCGGTTAAACTTCTTCCTCTAATGTATGCCAATGCTTCTATCTCAAATCTTCCCGATTGTTGCAACTCATCAATTAGCTTTAGGTCTGAGCTGTTTTGACCCAATTGCGATTTAATTACGTTGAGATTATCAAATAATGGTTGCATGTAGGGAGCAATTTTCTGCTTTTCATCACCCGGCAGATATCCTAAATCTTTATTCGAAAGCGATACAATTGGTCTTGCTAGCAATATCTGGCTATAAATCTTGTTCTGTTTTAACGCAGCTGCTAGAGCTAAAAGTGTTTTTCCCGTACCGGCCTTACCTGTTAATCCCACCAGTTTAATATCAGGGTCATTTAATATTTCAAATGCAAATGTCTGTTCAGCATTTCTTGCGTGAATTCCAAAATTTGCCTCTTTTTCAACCTTCTTAATCTTTTGTGTGAACGGATTGAACCTAGCCAGCACACTATTTCTTTCACTTTTTAGAATAAAACACTGGTTTGGATATAACTCAGTTTCAAAATTAAACTCATCTATATCTACAGCATTTTCTGAATATATCTTATCAATAAGGTCAGGGTTTATTCCTTCAAAAACCACTTCACCCATTTCAAAAATGTCAACATCAGTAACCTTATCCGTAATATAATCTTCAGCAAGCATTCCTAGTGAGCGTGCTTTCATTCTTAAGTTGATATCTTTAGAAACTAAAATAGTTTTTACACCCGGTTTCTTTTCTGCAATTTCAGAAACTACAGAAAGTATACGGTTGTCAGGAGTTTTTTCAGGAAATGCATCGGTGATTTTTTTATTATCTTGCGATGCATTTACAATATAAAGCCTGCCTTTACCAACACCAAGGTCGGCCCCTTTAGTAAACATCTGGTCGTCCGAGATAAGATCAAGCTCTCTTACAAAAGCTCTTGCATTGAAGTTTATCTGCTCGTTACCTTTTTTAAACTTATCTAGCTCCTCCAATACAATAAAAGGGATATAGATATCATTTTCTTCAAAATTGCTGATAGCTTCATAATCGTGAAGAATTACGTTAGTATCAAGAATAAAGTTTTTTTTTGTTGTCTGTGCCATGTTTTTTTTCTTTAAAATTAAATTACAAATTGAGCTTAGTAGTACACTTTAAGACATCAACAAATATAACTTAAAAATATTAATAACGGTGTGTAACACTGATATTTTCCTCAAAGTGTAAATATTTTCAATTTTTATTGCAAAAAGTTTTGTCATAATCAATTTATATCTATCTTTGTCAGGCAAAAGTATTTTATCAGCAGGTCGTTATTTAGTTACTTCACACTTGTAAAGTTATTTCCTAACTCCTATTTATATCAACTTCTGCGCAATTATTTATTTAAATTTTATTATTTTACATGAACATTTTTGTAGCTGGCTTAAGTTATCAGATTACTGA
>CAZSBA010000064.1:0-13282 GCA_964605035.1 uncultured Proteiniphilum sp.
AAAGGACAAATTTTATTACTAACATATCCAATAATCGGAAATTACGGAGTTCCAGCTAATAGCGAGACAAACGGAGTTTCCGATTTTTTTGAATCTAAACGGATACATGTCTCTGGTTTGATTGTACAGGACTATTCATCGCAATATTCACATTGGAATGCTGTAGAAAGCCTTGGCAGCTGGCTTAAAAAAGAGAATGTTCCGGGTATTTTTGGTATAGACACTCGTAAGCTAACCAAGATAATCAGAGAGAACGGATCGATGTTGGGAAAAATTGAAATAGACAAAAATGAAGAAGGTTATGCATATAACAAAGAAGAGTTCTATGATCCCGACAAATATAACCTAGTGTCAGAAGTTAGCTGTAAAGAGGTTATTGAGTATGGTGAAGGAGACAAAAAAGTTGTACTTGTAGACTGTGGAACAAAACTCAACATCATTCGCGAACTTGTAAGAGAGGGGTTGAAAGTTGTAAGAGTACCATGGGATTATGATTTTAATACTATAGATTATGATGGATTGGTAATATCAAACGGTCCGGGTAACCCAGAGTATTGCAATATTACAGTCGACAATATTAGAGATGCAATGAATAAAGAACGGCCTATATTTGGAATATGCATGGGCAATCAGTTACTGGCTAAAGCTGCCGGAGCATCTACATTTAAACTAAGATATGGTCATCGCAGCCACAATCAACCCGTGCGTAGAGTAGGAAGCAACAAATGCTATATCACCTCTCAAAACCATGGATACGCAGTTGATGAGTCTCTATTGGGAAGTGAATGGGAACCATGGTTTATAAATATGAACGATGGAACAAACGAAGGTATAAGACATAAGACTAAACCTTTTCACTCAGTACAGTTTCATCCAGAGGCAGCAGGAGGCCCCACTGATACACGATTTTTCTTTGAAGATTTTGCTAAAATAGTAAAAAGCTAAATTCAGCAAACCATAGAAGAAAAATTTTAAATTTTTGTTCATGACCTATTAATAAGAAGCGAATGATAGATAAAAGCATAAATAAAGTACTCGTTCTCGGTTCAGGTGCATTAAAAATTGGTGAAGCAGGAGAGTTCGATTACTCAGGCTCACAAGCACTTAAAGCTTTAAAAGAAGAAGGAATTGAGACAATACTCATAAATCCAAATATTGCAACTGTTCAAACCTCAGAAGGGGTTGCAGATAAGATATATTTCTTGCCTGTAACACCATTTTTTGTAGAAAAAGTAATTGCACGCGAGAAGCCCGATGGCATTCTACTGGCATTTGGTGGACAAACAGCACTTAATTGTGGAGTGCAATTATATGAGAAGGGTATCTTAGAGAAGTACAATGTTGAAGTACTTGGTACACCCGTTAGAGCAATAATGGATACCGAGGATAGAGAACTTTTTGTAAGAAAGCTAGATGAGATTGACGTTAAAACTATAAATAGCGTAGCTGTATCTGATACCAAAAGTGCCCTCAAAGCAGCAGAAGAGCTTGGATATCCTGTAATAGTTAGAGCAGCATACGCCCTTGGGGGCTTGGGTTCAGGTTTTTGCGACAATAGCACAGAGCTTAAGGATCTAACAGTAAAAGCGTTTAACTACTCAGAACAACTATTAATAGAGAAATCGTTAAAGGGCTGGAAAGAAGTTGAGTATGAGGTTGTACGCGATAGATTCGATAACTGTATTACTGTGTGTAATATGGAGAACTTCGACCCCCTTGGAATTCACACAGGCGAAAGTATTGTTGTAGCACCCAGTCAAACCCTTACAAACTCAGAATATCACAAACTTAGAGAGCTAGCCATAAAAATTGTACGTCATATCGGAATTATTGGCGAATGCAATGTGCAGTATGCACTACATCCCGAGTCGGAAGATTACAGGGTTATTGAAGTTAATGCCAGGTTAAGCAGATCATCGGCATTAGCTTCAAAAGCAACCGGTTACCCACTAGCTTTTGTAGCAGCAAAGCTTGGTTTGGGTATGGGGCTTTTTGATCTTAAGAATTCGGTTACCAAAACAACACCCGCATTCTTCGAACCGGCACTCGATTATGTAGTTGTAAAGATTCCCCGTTGGGATTTGGGTAAATTTAGCGGTGTCTCTAAGCAGATAGGTTCGAGTATGAAATCTGTTGGAGAGATTATGTCGATAGGAAGAACTTTTGAAGAAGCAATTCAAAAGGGTCTGCGCATGATTGGTGTTGGCATGCACGGATTTGTAGAGAACAAGGAGCTTAAGATTGATGATATAGATAAAGAGCTGAGAGAACCAACAGACCAACGAATATTTGTGGTAAGTAAAGCTTTCAGACAAGGATATACTGTTGACCAGATACATAAGCTAACAAAAATAGACCACTGGTTTTTATATAAACTCAAAAATATTGTAAACACTGCTGAGTCGCTCGAAGAGCTTAATTATAATGAGATTGATTCGATATTAAAAGAAGTTGAAAGCAGAGATAAAAACGCTGAAGATAATAAATCTAAATCAAATGATTTGCGTCTGCAGGATAAAATACAAGCTTTTAACAATATACTTACTTTAGCAAAAAAACAGGGCTTTTCAGATTTCCAGGTTGCAAGAGCAATTTATAAGGAGAAAGCCGATGAGAGAAGTTCGCTTGCAATCAGAAGCTATCGAAAGGCCAAAGGAATTACACCAGTTGTAAAGCAAATAGACACCTTAGCAGCGGAGTATCCTGCACATACTAACTATCTGTTTCTAACATACAATGGCGAAGAAAATGATGTTGAGTACTTAGGCGACCACCGATCGGTAATAGTGCTAGGCTCGGGTGCATACAGAATTGGATCGTCTGTGGAGTTCGACTGGTGCTCGGTTAATGCCTTAAACACCGTTAGAAAGGAAGGATACAGAGCCGTGATGATAAACTACAATCCCGAAACAGTATCTACAGATTATGATATGTGCGACAGGCTCTACTTCGACGAACTTTCGCATGAGAGAGTGTTAGATATCATCGATCTTGAGAATCCACACGGAGTTATACTCTCGGTAGGAGGGCAAATACCCAATAACCTTGCCATAAAGCTAGATAATGCAGGAGTAAATATTTTAGGCACATCAGCAAAAGATATTGACAATGCCGAGGATCGACATAAATTCTCATCTATGCTTGACAGGATGAAAATTGATCAGCCAAAATGGAAAGAGCTAACCACACTTGATGATATATATGAGTTTGTAGATGAGGTAGGTTTTCCGCTGCTTGTGCGTCCATCTTATGTACTATCGGGCGCTGCAATGAATGTTTGTTCTAATAACAGTGAACTAGAGCGCTTTCTAACGCTGGCTACCGAGGTATCGAGCAAGTATCCGGTGGTTGTATCAGAATTTATTGAAGATGCCAAAGAGATAGAGATGGATGCAGTTGCACAAAACGGAGAACTTGTTGTTTATGCCATTTCAGAACATGTTGAGTTTGCAGGAGTGCACTCTGGCGACGCTACTATACTATTTCCTGCACAAAAGATATATGTACAAACTGTTAGAAAAATTAAACAGATAACCAGGGAGATTGCCAAGGCATTGAATATAACGGGACCGTTTAATATTCAGTTTCTTGCAAAAGACAATGATATAAAGGTAATAGAGTGCAATCTGAGAGCTTCAAGATCACAACCCTTTGTGTCTAAGGTGTTGAAGATAAACTTTATAGAGCTTGCTACTAAAGTAATGCTTAACATAGATGTAGAGAAGCCCGAGAAATCGGCTTTTGATTTGGATTACGTAGGTATAAAGGCACCTCAGTTTTCTTTTACAAGACTTCAGAAGGCCGATCCGGTACTGGGAGTAGATATGGCTTCAACAGGCGAAGTGGGGGCTATAGGAGCACATTTTGATGATGCGCTTTTAACATCAATGCTTTCTGTAGGCTATCGAGTTCCTAAAAAAAATATAATGGTTTCTTCGGGAGGCACCAAATCTAAAGTAGATTTACTGGATGCATGCAGGCTTCTGAAAAAAAACGGTTACAACATATTTGCAACTGGTGGAACACAAAAATTTTTGGAAGAGAACGGAGTTGAGAGTACCTTTGTAGCATGGCCCGACGACTTGGACGCTCCTTTAAAAGTTAATGATATGATTTCAGATAAGAAATTTGATCTTATCATTAATATTCCCAAGAACTTAACTGAAAGGGAGCTTACAAATGGATATAGAATTAGAAGAGGTGCTATAGATTACAATATTCCTCTAATAACAAATGCAAGATTAGCCAGTGCTTTTATCAAGGCATTTTGTCGTATTACGCAAGATGACATTGAAATTAAACATTGGGCTGAGTATAAATAGCATATTATAAGGTAAATATTACATAGGAAATACAGAAATATAAATGGATCAATCAATTAAGAAAGTTGTTTTACTGGGTTCTGGTGCCCTAAAAATTGGACAAGCGGGTGAATTTGACTATTCGGGTTCGCAAGCTCTAAAAGCTATGCGTGAAGAGGGAATAGAAACAGTTCTTATAAATCCTAATATTGCAACTATTCAAACATCTGAAGGTGTTGCAGATAAGGTTTATTTCTTGCCCATTACACCATATTTTGTGGAAAAGGTAATTAAGAAAGAAAAACCTGATGGAATACTACTTGCTTTTGGTGGACAAACCGCACTTAACTGTGGTACTGATCTATATCAAAACGGAGTTCTTGACAAGTATGATGTAAGGGTTTTAGGTACTTCGGTTGATGTTATTATGATAACAGAAGACCGCGACCTGTTTGTGAAAAAGCTTGATGAGATTGATGCAAAAACTCCACAGTCGGTTGCTGTTAACAGCATGGACGACGCACTGAAAGCCGCTCATGAAATAGGCTTTCCAATAATGGTTCGCTCGGCTTATGCACTAGGTGGCCAGGGCTCGGGAATCTGTGAAAATGAAGAGGAATTCAGAGAACTTTGCAAAAGTGCCCTTTCGTTCTCTAGTCAGATCTTGGTAGAGGAGAGCCTTAAAGGATGGAAAGAAATTGAATTTGAAGTTATTAGAGATAGCAAGGACCACTGTTTTACGGTTGTACCAATGGAAAATTTCGACCCACTTGGTATCCATACTGGTGAAAGTATTGTTGTTGCTCCTATTATTACGCTTACAAAAGAACAGATTGATCTGCTTGAAGATGTAGCCCGTAGAGTTGTTAGACATGTAGGAATAGTTGGTGAGTGTAACATCCAATATGCATTTAATGCAGAAACAAATGATTATCGTATTATAGAGATAAATGCACGCTTGAGTCGCTCGTCTGCACTTGCATCAAAGGCATCGGGCTATCCGCTGGCATTTGTGGCAACTAAACTTGCACTAGGCTATACACTTGATCAGATTGGCGAAATGGGTACACGCAACTCAGCCTATACAGCTCCTAGTCTCGATTATATGATAGTGAAAATACCGAGATGGGACCTTAATAAATTTTATGGTGTGAGCCACGAGATTGGTTCTTCGATGAAATCGGTTGGAGAAGTAATGTCTGTTGGCAGATCTTTTGAAGAGATTATTCAAAAAGGATTGAGAATGATTGGGCAGGGCATGCACGGATTTGTAGGCAATAGAGAAATCACCTTTGATAATGTTGAAGAGTCGCTTTCTAAACCCACCGACCTGCGTATTTTTGCCATTGCCGATGCTTTTGAAAAGGGTTATAGTGTAGAACGTATTGAAGAACTAACTAAGATCGACCCTTGGTTCTTGGGCAGACTAGAGAATATATATAACTATTCTAAGGTGATTGCAAGTTACAATAAAATTGAAGATCTGCCACTTGATATATTAAAAGAGGCTAAACGTCTTGGCTTTTCAGATTTCCAAATTGCAAGATTTGTTGAAGAGCCAACTGGAAATCTGGAAAACGATCTGATAAGAGTGCGTGAACATAGAAAGAAACTAAATATTACACCTGTGGTTCGTCGCATATACACTGTTGCTTCAGATCATCCCGATAAAACTAACTACCTCTATTTTACTTACGGTGCAGATAAATCTTATACACCATATAAACAAGAGGGTAGAGAAACAGTAATAGTGCTTGGTTCGGGCGCATACAGAATTGGTTCTTCGGTTGAATTCGACTGGTGTTCTGTAAATGCTGTGCAAACGGCTCGCGATCTTGGTTATGAGTCTGTAATGATAAACTACAATCCCGAAACGGTTTCTACCGACTACGATATGTGCGACCGCCTCTATTTTGATGAACTAACATTTGAGCGTGTATTGGATGTTATCGACATTGAAAATCCAAAAGGGGTAATTCTATCTGTGGGAGGGCAGATACCTAACAACATGGCAATGAAGCTGCATCGTCAGAATGTACCTATTTTAGGAACTTCGCCACTATCAATTGACAGGGCCGAAAACAGGCACAAGTTCTCGGGCATGCTAGATGATTTGGGCATCGACCAGCCACGCTGGAAAGAGGCAAGCAGTTTTGAGGAAATTGATTCGTTTATCAACGAAGTTGGCTTTCCGCTCTTGATTCGTCCTTCCTATGTATTATCAGGCGCTGCAATGAACGTTTGTTACGACAGAGAACAGATGGAGACCTTCTTGAAAATGGCAGTAAACGTTTCGAAAGAATATCCGGTTGTCATTTCTAGCTTTATGCAAAATGCAAAAGAGATAGAATTTGATGCAGTAGCACGTGATGGAGAGGTAGTTGAATATGCAATATCAGAACATGTAGAGTTTGCCGGAGTACACTCTGGCGACGCTACTCTTGTTTTTCCTGCACAGAAGATATACTTCGAAACTATGCGTAGGGTGAAGAAGATTTCGAAGCAAATAGCAAAAGAACTTAAAATAAGCGGTCCTTTTAATATTCAGTATCTTGCCAAGAATAACGAAATTAAGGTTATAGAATGTAATTTGCGTGCATCCAGATCTTTCCCTTTTGTTTCTAAAGTTCTAAAACATAATTTTATAGAAACAGCCACACGCGTGATGTTGGGTGCAGAATATGTAAAACCCGATAGCTCTGTATTCGATTTAGAGTATATTGGAGTTAAAGCGTCTCAGTTCTCATTCTCGAGACTACAAAATGCAGACCCGGTTCTTGGTGTAGATATGTCGTCGACAGGAGAAGTTGGATGTATAGGAGATGATTTTTCTGAAGCAATTCTTAAATCGATGTTATCGGTTGGATATAAAATTCCTGAGAAGGCAATATTAATATCCTCGGGTGAGATGAAATCTAAAGTGGACCTGCTGGAGGCATGTAAGTTACTTGGTGCTAAGGGGTATAAACTTTACGCTAGTCACGGCACACAAAAATTCCTCGAAGACAACGAAATCCCCGCAACAGATGTAAACTGGCCCGATGAGGATGGTGAGAAAAATATTAAACAGATGATTGCTGATAAACAATTCGATCTGATTATTAATATTCCAAAAGATGTTACTCGAAGAGAGCTTACTAACGGCTACATTATTCGCCGTGGTGCAATTGATTACAACATTCCGCTAATCACCAATGCGCGTCTGGCAAGTGCTTTTATAACTGCCTTCTGCACATTGGAGCCCGAAGATATACATATTAAGAGTTGGGACGAGTATTAAAAAAAATTATTACTCCTGATATTTGAATCGACGAATGCTGCGTTTAGGAGTTTTTTCAAACTCCTCCTGCATTCTGAAAGAAGCTATTTTGCTATAGCTTGGCAGGGTTTTGTTGATGTCGTCTACTACTTTACGATATATCTCGTCCCACATTTCTTTTTCGATACCCTCTTGTTCGAGTGTGTCTAAATCGGGAACGATAAGTGCAACTATTCTATGATCCTCACCTATGGCTAGAGATTCGTGTATATATGGCGAGCTATTTAGCCTTTCCTCTATCTCTTCGGGGTAAATATTCTGTCCGGAAGGACCTAAAATCATATTTTTATTTCTTCCCCTTATGTAGATAAATTTATCTTTATCCATTGTACCTAGGTCGCCAGTTTTTAGCCACCCATCTTCTGTAAAGGTTTGTTTTGTGGCTTCCTCATTTTTATAGTATCCAAGCATCACATTGCTACCCTTAACAAGAATTTCACCTACTATATTCTCCTGATCTTCGGAATCAATTTTTGCTTGCATTCTGTCAACAACCTGACCCGAAGATCGTTTTCTATAATCGCTCCAGTATACATAAGAAATAAGCGGACCACACTCAGTCATTCCATATCCTACTGTAAAAGGGAACTTAATTTTTTTAAGGAAGTTTTCTACTTCATGATTAAGACCAGCTCCACCAACAACAACTTCAACCAGATTACCGCCAAAAAAGTCTATCATTGATTTACGAACCTTCTTATATACTATTTTATTTAACAATGGTATTTTCACTAGTTTTGCTGCAGTACCTACTTCTAGTTTTGGTAAAACAACCTTATTTACAATTTTCTCAAGAATAAGAGGTACGGCAAGAACAAGTTTAGGCTTAGTTTGTGCAAAGGCATCTTGCAAAACACGTGGGGTAGGAGCTTTGCCTAGGAAGCATATATTACTTCCAAGAGCAATTGAATTTAGTATTTCAAAAGCGAGACCATATGTATGAGCCATTGGAAGCATACAAAGTACATTAACTCCCGGGTGTACAAAATTTACATTTTCATTGGCATATTTGGTGTTAGACCATAGGCTGCGATATGGTACCATTACACCCTTAGGACTACTTGTTGTTCCGGATGTGTAGTTAATAACAGCTAACTCTTCTGGTTTATCTAAACGAAATGCTACATCATTTACGAAGAAACCTTTTTCGTACTTCTTTGCGAAGTAGTCGGATGAATTACTCACAAACTGTTTTAGATCTTCCGAATCTGATTTCAATAATGAGTAATCATCAAGAGAATATACGGTGTTTAGTTTTGATAGATTTGACTTATCCAAACTATTCCATATATCTTCGTCGGCAAACAGAACTTTTGTGTCTGAGTGGTCTACTATAAACTGTACACTTTTTGAATCGAATTCATTAAGAATACTTACAGAGACAGCACCATAAGATAGTGTAGCAAAGAAAGCTATAGCCCAATTTGCAGAGTTTTTACCGCACAAAGCAATTTTATCACCCTTTTTAATTCCCTCAATCTTAAAAAACTCGTGAAGTTGGTCTATCTCACGTGCAAAATCTTTGTAATATAGGGTTTTACCCTGTAGTTCGGTTAAAGCGGGGTATTCCCAGTTAATACGAATACTCTGCTCGATTAAAGCTAAAAAACTATTCTGTACCATTTGAAATTCTATTAATCTATTTCTTTTATGTTTCGGAATTGGCATTTAAAATATAAAGTTACATATTTTATAAAAACAAACAAATGAAAAAAGTCAATTTAATGATTTCAACAGCTAAAATTACACCTATGAAATTGACAAAATAAATGCTATTTTATCCAATTTTTGATAGTAAATTAATATTTTCAATACTAATTATAGTTATAATTCGAGTAATATTTCTTTTTCATTTATTTTTATCTTACTTTTACATTTGTATTTTGATATTTTTTTGGAAGTATCTTATATAAAATATAGAGAATTTTTGATAATTCCTCAGTATTAATATAGAGTAACACATATATATTTATAACAAGACTAAATTAAGTTAAACCAAAAAACAAGTACTTATGTCAATTAACATTTCGAGAAGAAAGTTCTTAGAAACTGGCGCTATTGCAGCTGCCGGATTAACAGTAGTGCCTTCTAAGGTGCTAGGAAAGAGTATGGGATATAAAGCCCCCAGTGATAAACTAAATATTGCTGGTATTGGTGTTGGAGGTATGGGAAATGCTAACCTAAACCAACTTCAGAGTGAAAATATCGTAGGTCTTTGTGATGTTGACTGGAGATACAGCAAGAGGGTTTTTGACAAATATCCAAATGCAAAAAAATTCTACGACTACAGAAAGATGTACGATGAATTAGGTAAATCTATTGATGGAGTAGTTGTTGCAACTTCAGACCATACACACGCCATTATAACTGCTGATGCAATGACAATGGGTAAGCACGTTTATGTTCAAAAACCGCTTACACATAGTGTTTATGAATCGCGTCTTTTAACAAAGTTAGCCGATAAATACAAAGTTGCAACAAGCATGGGTAACCAAGGTTCTTCAGGTGCTGGTGTACGTCAGGTTATTGATTGGATTGCTGACGGACAGATTGGTGAAGTAACCAAAGTTGAAGCCTTTACAGACCGTCCTATTTGGCCACAAGGTCTTATGATTCCTAAAGAAACTCACAGAGTTCCAAAAACATTAGATTGGGATTTATTTATTGGGCCTACTAACAAGCGTCCGTTTAACGAAATTTATCACCCATGGAATTGGCGTGGATGGTGGGATTTCGGTACAGGTGCATTAGGTGATATGGCTTGCCATATTCTTCATCCAGTATTTAAAGGTTTAAATCTTGGATATCCTACAAAAGTAGAAGGTTCATCAACAATGCTTCTAACAGACAGTGCTCCAAATGCTCAGATGGTTAAATTTACATTCCCTGCTAGAGATAATATGCCAAAGGTTGCAATGCCTGAGGTTGAAGTTTACTGGTATGATGGTGGATTAGTTCCAATGCGTCCAGAAGGTGTTCCTGCTAATAAAAACCTGAATGATCAGGGTGGTGGTGTTATTTTCCACGGAACTAAGGATACACTTATTTGCGGATGTTATGGTGTTAACCCATGGTTGGTATCTGGCCGCAAGCCAAACTCTCCAAAAACTCAACGTGAGGTTACTCTATCACACGAAATGGATTGGGTACGTGCAGCTAAAGAGTCACCAGAAAACCGTGTTGAAACTGCTTCTCCTTTCTCTGAAGCTGGTCCTTTCAACGAAATGGTAGTTATGGGAGTTCTTGCAGTTAGACTACAAGCCTTGAACCAAGAGTTAGAGTGGGATGGTGAAAAAATGGAATTCACTAATATTTCACCTGATGCAACAATTAGAACAATTATCGAAGATGGCTTTAAGATTACAGATGGCCACCCAACATTCGATAAAACTTGGACAGAGCCGGTTAATGCTGTTGAGTATGCTAAAGAGATGATTAAGCATACATATAAGAATGGTTTTAAATTACCAGACATGCCTTAATTATAAATATAATAGGGGATAATTGAAATGTATTCATTATTCCCTATTTACTTTTATTAAGTGAACTATCAGTTAAATATAAAATTAGATTATTTATGAAGAAAATTATTTTTGCATTTACAATAATGGCCGCTACAACATTTTCAGCTTGTGGTGGAGGAACTCAAAAAGCACAGGAATCTGAAAGTACTGATGCTGTTTCAGAAACTCCTCAGTATACAGTAGTAGAAAATCCTCAGGTCGACTTATCTCAATTTGAG
The DNA here is from genome assembly GCA_964605035.1 of uncultured Proteiniphilum sp. Classification (GTDB taxonomy): domain Bacteria; phylum Bacteroidota; class Bacteroidia; order Bacteroidales; family Dysgonomonadaceae; genus Proteiniphilum. The sequence goes on from CAZSBA010000064.1 coordinate 11,363, forward strand.
ACAGACAGTGAAGGATATATTGTTATTTTCAATGGTGAAGATTTTACCGGATGGCGCGGATATGGAAAAGATTCCGTTCCAGGTAAATGGCAAATTGAAGATGGTGCCATCAAGTTTAGTGGATCAGGTGGTGGCGAAGCACAAGATGGTGATGGTGGTGATATTATCTTTAGTCACAAATTCAGCAACTTTGAACTTCTACTAGACTGGAAAGTGTCTAAGGGTGGAAACTCAGGTATTTTCTATCTTGCTCAAGAAATTTCTACAACAGATGAAAATGGTAACGAGAGAATGGAGCCTATCTACATTTCTTCTCCTGAATATCAGATTCTTGATAATGCAAATCATCCTGATGCTAAATTAGGAAAAGATAATAACAGAATGTCTGCATCTCTTTATGATATGATTCCTGCTGTTCCTCAAAATCAAAATCCTTTTGGAGAGTGGAACACTACTAAAATTATGGTGTATAAAGGCACTGTAGTTCATGGACAAAATGAAGAGAATGTTGTTGAATATCATTTATGGACTCAACAATGGACTGATATGCTTCAAGCAAGCAAATTCAGCCAAGATAAATGGCCTTTAGCGTTTGAATTACTTAATAATGTTGGCGGACCTGATAGAGAAGGTTATATTGGCCTACAAGATCATGGAGATGATGTTTGGTATCGCAATATCAGAATTAAGATTTTAGACTAAGCAAACAGATAAAGAGTAAGGCATCGTATAGAAGTCTTGCTCTTTTTTTTAACTATCGAAACAATGAAAAAATATTCAGTTTTATTTAGCGCATTCTTGTTAAGCTCTCTATTTATTTTAATGGGATGCAATCAAGGACAGCAAAAAGAGTCGGAAGCAGCTACTGGCAAAGATATTTATCTGCAACTTTATTCATTAAGAGATGATATAAAGGCAGACTACACCGGAACCATTGCTGCAGCAGCAGAAATGGGATATACAGGTGTAGAAGCAGCAGGCTATAATGATGGACAATTTTATGGAATGTCTCCTGCAGATTTTAAAAAATCTATAGAGGATGCTGGTATGGAAGTTCTTTCTTCACATGCAGGCAGACCTTTAGCAGATCCTGTAGCAGACACAGACTGGGAAGCTACTTGGGCATGGTGGGACACCGCAATACAGGCTCATAAAGACGCAGGAATGAAGTATTTGGTTGTAGCATGGATACCAACACCTAAAACATTAGTTGATCTGCAAGCATATTGCGATTACTTTAATGAAATTGGAGAAAAGTGTAATGCTGCAGGTTTGAAGTTTGGTTACCATAACCACTCTTTTGAATTTGAAGAAATAGAAGGAAATATTATGTATGACTATATGATTGAGAATACAGATCCTTCTAAAGTATTTTACCAAATGGATGTATACTGGGTTGGTGAAGGTGGTCATGATCCGGTTGACTACTTCAATAAATATCCCGGACGTTTTGAACTACTTCATATTAAAGATGAAATGGAGTTAGGTAAAAGCGGAAAAGTTGATTTCGAAAACATCTTTACTAACGCCGAAAAATCGGGTGCTAAATATATGATTGTAGAAGTTGAAAGATATACAGGCACACCAATGGATGGAGTTAAAGAAAGCTATGATTATTTGAATAACGCTGAATTTGTAAAACAGAGTTATTAGAATAGATTATTGGTTTAAATAATATTTTAAATCCCCGGCCTTTTTATTAGGTTGGGGATTTTTTTTGCTTTATTATTTACAACAAATAGTTATTGAGTACTACTCAGTAATTATATGTTATGAGATAATACATATATTCTTATCTTTTTTCTTAGGTATTTATAAAGAGAAACGGCGCATAAAGTTGATTATAAACTATATGCGCCGTTAGAGTTGTTGTCCCACAAGGATTCGAACCTCAACCGGCTGAACCAAAATCAGATGTGC
>CAZSBA010000065.1:0-13075 GCA_964605035.1 uncultured Proteiniphilum sp.
GGCTTCAGTCGCGCTCATTCCCGACAATTAAAATGAAGATAAGCATGTAGAAAGCAAATTGCTTCCTCGTTTGGACGAGGGTTCGACTCCCTCCAGCTCCACAATTAACCAAAAGCCAATAGGCAAAAAAAGTATGATTAACCCTACAATATCAGCGTATTGTAGGGTTTTTTGTTTTCCAATGGCTACATACGCTCCACTACTATCTTACAAATAATACATTTTTATTCATATAATATTTCAAATATGTATTATTTCATCCTTCCAGTATATGCATCAACACCAGATTTACTTAAAGGCTGTGAGAAGAACTTCTCTGCAGCTTTGTCTATTTCGGCAAGCCATGGCTGTTCTCCACCGGCGGATTGGACCACCCAGAGCTTAAGCTGTTTCTTGTGCCAATTAACAGTACAGTTAGTGCCCCAAGCACCACCATGACCAAACCAAGCGTCTTCACTGTCTTGTTCTGGTGCTGATAATCCCAATGAATAGCCGCCCAGACCCTTCGGACGGGTGGAGACTGCGAGGAGATTCTTAACTGTTTCTTCTTTCAAGATGCGTACGCCATTCTCTCCCAAGCCAAGATTCATCAGCATTTTATAGAACTTTAATTGGTCATTGGCTGTAGTCCAGAGGCCTGCACCTGCAGAAGCAAATACATGGGAGTCGTTATAAGGTCGTTGCTGCCATTGCATTTCTTCACGCCACTCAGCTGGAGCATTCTCTTTGTTAAAATATAATTCGACCTTGTTCTTTAGCTGTTTGTCGGTAGGCCAGAACCATGTGGACTTCATTCGCAATGGATCTAACACCACCTGCTTGAGATATTCTTCCCACTTCATTCCTGTAACTACCTCAACAATAGCTGCACCAATGTCAATTCCGGTATTAGAATAGAGCTCGCTGGTACCAGGCTCGAACATAATGGGCGATGCGGCGGCGATGGAGGCTGTTTGGCGAAGAGGAGCTCCTCCAGACCATCCGCCACCCCTGATGTTGGGCTGCTTGGCACTAATTTCGAATGGGAAGCCTCCAGTATGGTTGAGCACCATGCGGATAGTAAGCACGTTCTTTGCCTTATGTAAGGTCTTGACACTATCATTTGATTCGTCCAACACCCATAATTCAGCAAACTCCGGAAGATACTTTGAAACAGGGTCGTCGAGTGAAATACGGCCCTCTTCTACCAGTTTGGCAATTGTCACTCCACAAAATCCTTTTGTTTGTGAACATTGCATAAATACATTGTCCATCTTTATTGGACGCTTTTTTGAGACATCGGCATAACCTATGTAGCAGGTTTCCTGCACGCCATCATTGTAGAATACACTAATTGCGCCGGCTAGCTGACCTTTATCCACATAGGGTTGCAGCACTGTTTTTGCAAAACTTGTCTTGGAGTCTTTTGGTAAATTCTTGGCTGAAGCTGATAAACAGAACAGAGCAATCAACAAAAAAATCGTTTTCTTCATGTGTTTATGATTATAATTAGTTTATTTTGTAGAAGTAGTCATTTAATAGCAAACTTTTATGTTTTTTATTTTATAATCGTCATTTTACAAATATACTACTTTTTTGAAAAGATTTAATTTTACACAGATTTAACTTGCCTCTATTCTTTTACTAGCCTTTGCATGCAACAAACATTCTTTACCGAAGGAGCAAATAGTGTGAGGCGTCGATATGGTGGCTAATTGGTATACACCAAATCCTTCTTTGAATCTTGAAGAAATGGACACTACCGGCAACTTAATTGAATATTTAAACAATTATATAAATACTAGAGATGAAAAGATTTATTTTAAAAACTTTGATAGCAGGAATGTTAGTTGGGTATGCAAACTGCTGCTTAGTTTCGGCGGGAGATGTAACAAAATATGTGAATCCGCTGTTTGGTACCACTACACTTTGGGATAAGAAGGATTTGGGATATGAAATGAGCGAAAGCCCAATTTATAGAACTGTGCTCACAGAGCAAGGTCGCCGTCCCGCACAAGGTAAAACAAGAGCATGGGGTGGAGAGACCTACCCCGGTGCAGCCATGCCTCATGGAATGGTTCAAGCTTCACCTGTAACATGTTGGGGATCAGGCACCGGTTATCAATATGAAGATCAAACCATTTATGGATTCTTCCATACAAGTCACGGTCATTGGGGTCAGGGTCATTTCCCAACACTTCCCATTTCAGGTAAATTTAATCCCGATAACTACGCTTCAGCATATAGCCATAAAAATGAGGTGGCTCAGGCTGGCTATTATAAAGTTTACCTAGACAGATATAAGGTGACTTCTGAACTGACTGTAAACTATCGCAGTGCTTACCATCGCCACACATTTAAGTCTGCTAAGGATAAGCACATTATGATGAATCTTTCCAGAACAAACAGCGTACGCCCCGGTAATGCAAGATGGACATTTGAGCAGGTGGATGATAAAACATTTACAGGTTCACAGAATGGTATGTATTTCTATGCTATTGCCAATCAGAATATAACAGGCACTCGCACTGTCGAAAATACACGCGAACAATTTACTCTAATCGATTTTGCAGATGGAGATAAGGTTATTGAGATGCAAATCGGATTCTCATATACCAGTACAGAAAAGGCTAAACTGAATTTGGAAAAGGAGATTCTAGATAAGACATTCGATCAGGTGAGAGAATTGGCAGATCAAACTTGGGAGGAAGCACTATCAAAGATAAAAGTTACAGGTGGTACAGAATTGCAAAAGAGCCTCTTCTATAGCGGATTGTATCGAGTAATGCAAAATCCTAATTTACGCAGTGATGTAGATGTAGAAAAGAATGAAACCATCTACTCAAGCAACAACTATTGGGATACCTATGCAAATAAATTGGTGATTCTCCAGATGTTACAACCTGAATTGGTGGCTAATATAATCCGTAGCGACATCCAAAGAGCAGAGAATACAGGATTTCTGAGTAGCGGATTCCATGGTGATTTCAGCACTTCATTCGTAACCGGTAGTTACATGAGAGGTATTCGCGATTTCGACATCAATAAAGCATATCAATTCTCGTTGAACAATGCTACTCGTTCGTGGGTAGATGGCAAACGTGGCGGACGAAAATATGGTGATGAATATCGCAGACAGGGATGGATTGCAGAGAATCGCGTAGCTAACCCAACTGTAAAAACCGAAGAGGATGAGGCTAAAGCATCGGTTCAAAAAACCATTGAGTATGCCTATAGCGATTATGCCGTTGCATTATTGGCAAAGGAGCTGGGCGATAATGAAAATTATGAGTTGCTGATGAATCGTTCTAAGAACTATCGTAATCTCTTCGATGAGAGTACACAATTCCTTCGTGCCCGCTGGGAAGACGGTTCTTGGGTTACTCCTTACGATCCGGGCATTCCTTATTATGTTTATATGTATCGCGAATCAAATGGGTGGATGTCAACATTTTTTGCCCCTCAAGATCCTAATGGTCTGGTATCTCTTTTCCCGAGTAAAGATGCTTTTGAAGCGAAATTAGATAAATTGTTTAGCACACCTTTCGGTGGTTATGAGGCAGATAATATGACAGGTTGGTTTGGACAGTACTGCGTTGGTAATCAACCATCGCAAGGAATTTCATATTATTATTACTTTGTGGGCAAACCCGAAAAGGCTCAAGAGAAAATTGATATCATCATGAACGATTATTATGCTATGGGAAAAGAAGGTTTAGCATATGCAGGTATGGATGATGAAGGAAGTCTCTCTGCGTGGTATGTAATGAACGCCATGGGTCTCTATTCATTCTCACCGGCGGATCCAGAGTACATTGTAACAGTACCTATTTTTGATAAGGTGGAATTTACTATGGGCGATACAACCTTTACTATTACAAAGAAGGGCGAAGGTCGCAAACTTTCAAGCATCAGTTACGATGGGAAGCCTGTTGACGGTTATTTCATCAAACATGACGACTTAAAAAAAGGAAAGGAGTTAATCATCACAACTCGTGAATAGAGACACAACCTCAAACTATAAATCTCCCAAAAGACTCACTTCTGGGAGATTTATAGTTTATTAAATGTATTATTTTTTACTTCCGTAAAGGCTCTTTGAGGATTCTAAAAAAACCTGTTCATATTTTCTATTTACCACTATTACTATTTTGACCACTCCTGAAGTTAGAGACCTCTTTTTGCATAAAGTTTCTCTCGGCTTGTTGTGCTTTATATAGTTTTTCGGGAGTAAGAACTTTATCAAACTTTTTGGCAAATTCTTTATCAAGTGCAGCTTCCTGAAGCTTTACTTCTACATCGTCTGCTAAAAGCTTGCTGTATTCTGCTTCCGATATATTACTACTGTCTTTTATTTTTTGCACCTTATCCCTGTGATTTTTACGAAGTTCAAACTTCTTTTTAGTCAACTCGTTATTTAATGGGAAGTATTTGTCCGCTTCGCTCTTGGTTAGTCCAGCTTCTTTAGTAACATACTCAACTTTTCTCTTCTCAAACTCCTCAATATTCATCCTTCTGTTCTGATTTTGGGCTTGAAGTGAGATAAAGTTTATTGAAAGCATAAATGCGAACAACAACATTATAATATTTTTTCTCATCATAAACATTTTTTATTATATATGTTTTATTCCTTTTAGTTTAAATAGTATTGATCGTACATATAATCGTAAAAGCCATCATCAATTAACTGATCTTCAAGGTACTCATAAAACTCTTCTTCTGTTATGTGAACTGTAGACCAATAATTACTTGTGTTAACTACGTCCGAACTTGTCTGTCCTGCCACAACTGGCTCTGAAATAGTGTTATTTTCGTTGTTATTTTTTACCAGAAAGTTTATTGTTACATACATACCAATAAACATAGCAGCCATATATACCCATGGTTTAGTTTTATCCCATAAAGTTACTTTTACTGGTGGTTTAAACTCCTTTTCAGGAAGGCGATTCATCATTTCCTCATTAAAGTTTACGAAATAATTATCGGGTACTTTAAAAGGATTCTTGCTTTTATCTATTTCCTGTAATTTGTTAAAATTAGCTTTCATTACATTCTTTTTTGGGCTGTTCTGTAGAATAGACTTAATGAAAAATAAAAGGTTTAATTAGGTTCACTTAAAAATTTCTCAACTTTTTTTACTGCATGATGATATGAAGCTTTTAAAGCACCAACAGATGTACCAAGTATTTCAGAAATATCATCATACTTCATATCCTCAAAATATTTCATCTGAAATACCAGCCTCTGTTTATCGGGAAGAGTGAGAATTGCTTTCTGCAAAAGCATTTGTGCTTCATCTCCATCAAAATAGGTGTCGCTCTCTAGAGTATTTATAAGAAATGAGTCATCTTCATCAAGAGACATATTGCTCTGATTTCTTTTTTTGTTGAGAAAAGTGATACTTTCGTTTATAGCTATGCGATATAGCCATGTGGAGAGCTTTGCGTCGCCCCTAAAATTCTCAATATTAGTCCAGGCTTTAATAAATACATCCTGAAGTATGTCATTAGCATCATCGTGAGAAAGCACCATTTTTCTAATTTGCCAATAAAGCCTTTCACTATATACAGATACAAGCTTAGAAAAACCCTTACGCACGGTATGCGGACTTCTTAATTCTTCAAGAATTTGGTCATCGTCATTCATTTCATTATAATTGGGTTTCACGACAAAGATAAAAGATTTTTTTAACTTTTATCAGTTGTTCTCTCCTTTTTCAAACCATAGTATAAAATTTAATGCTGATTCGGAATTATTTCCCCACCACTCAAACGATTCGGGGTCGTACGAAACGCTAATATAACGGCAATAGGTATCATAATAATCAGAGTGAGCAATGCGCGAGAAAAAAGGAATATAAAATGTCCATAAAATACCCTCATTTGAGTTTTTACTCTCTTTTTCAAGCACTTTCATTATTTCCATATTAACAGTCTTAAAGAGGTTAAAGTCACTAATCTCTTCCGATATGGCATTTAAAGAGTCCTTTACAGATGTGATTGCGTTATAAACTAAATTTCTATTAAGTCCGTTATGGGTAGTTAATGGAGGTATATCCTGTTGAGCTAATGCACTATCGCTAATGTTTTTAAAAAGTTGCTGCTGAATAAACGACCTTTCTACTGGCTCTTCCTCTTCTCTTAATTGCATTGTCTGCAACATCTCGGCAAATGCATTCTTAGATCTCTTACTATCAGGCTCTAACAATAAGAACATCTGAAACGACAAAATACTTTGAACCCACAACCCATTATCTTTCAATGCATAGGCATTTAAAAGAAAAGCTCCACTGTGAGTTTTATCTAGATCTATGGCCGTTTTTACATGCTCTATTGTTTTATCTATATCACCTTTTTCGAAAAAATTAAGTGCCAGATTGAAATGCAAAAGAGAGTTATCGCCATTCTTCTCTAATCCTTCATATAATAGATCAATGGCTTCGTCTACCATTTTCATACCCGCAAGAGACTCACTTTTAACAGCATAAGCACCTGGCGATAGCTGTTCGTTGTTTGAGTCAATAACCAGTGTACTAAATAGTGAAGCATTCTCAAAATCCTTCAAGGCAAGATATGACAATGATATCTCATATACTGCAAGCATATGCGTTGAATCTTGCTCTAATGCCTCGTTATATCTATCTATTGCCTCTTCATATTCTCCGGCATCATGAAGTTCAATACCTTCTTGAATGAGTTCCTCGATATTTTGGTTCTGCCCAAGCAACATATTTGAGGATATTATAAGTAAAAGAGATATAAAGACAACTATTTTTCTCATAACTTTAATTTTTGAATTGATAAAAGTAAGACAAAAAAAGCAATTTCAGATTCTATATTTTCAGAATAGTTGCTTTTGTAACACTTCTAAACATATTGATTGCCAAACTATATTTTTTTTACTAAAAAAATAGAACTAACTTTGCATAGTTTTTAAACTATACATATTAGGTTATTATATAATGGATTGGTTAGTACAATTGGTTATCGGCTCTGGGGTGGCACATGCAATATTTGTTCTTGCAATAGTAATCTCGGCAGGTTTGCTATTAGGTAAAATTAAAGTTTTTGGAATATCGCTAGGAATCACGTGGATTCTATTTTTTGGTATCTTCTTAGGCCATCTGGGACTAAAAATAGATCCTAACGTTCTGCATTTCATGAAAGAGTTTGGTCTCATTCTTTTCATATACTCAATAGGTATGCAAGTTGGACCAAGTTTCTTTGCCTCATTTAGAAAAGGCGGAATCACTCTCAACCTGCTAGCTGCAGGAGTAGTATTTATGGGAGTTATTACTACATATATAATACATCTTGTAACCGGCACTCCCATTGCCACAATGGTTGGAATACTATCTGGGGCAGTAACAAATACACCCGGACTTGGAGCTGCGCAGCAAACATTTACAGATATAACCGGAACTACAGATCCAACTATTGCAACTGCCTACGCAATTGCTTATCCACTTGGTGTTGTTGGAATTATTATTACTCTAGTACTGCTTAAACAGATATTCAGGATAGATCAAACAAAGGAGGTTGAAAAACTTGAAGATAGCGATGAGACTAAAAAAGCCGAAGCGCAAATGTTCACACTTCAAATTAAAAACCCTTCTATTTTTGGTAAAAGCATTAAAGAAGTTAAAGAACTTATCGAGAAGGATTTTGTAGTATCAAGAGTACTCCACTCTGCTACAAGTGAGTTAGAAGTACCAAAAACAGATACAACCCTTCACGAAAATGATAAGGTGCTGATTGTTTCAAATCAAAACAATATTAGTTTTATAGAGGCACTCTTAGGAATCCGTATTGATATGAATCGTGACGATTGGAATAAGCTGGATTCGATGCTTATTTCAAGGAGAATATCAATAACCAAGTCGCAAATAAATGGTCGCTCTTTAGGCAATCTTAAGCTAAGAAATAATTTTGGTGTAAATATCACTCGTGTCAATCGTGCAGGGGTTGATCTAATTGCCGATCCAGGATTACAGCTGCAGTTGGGCGACAGGGTAACTGTTGTTGGTTCTGAAGATAACATTGCCAATGTTGAGAAGTTCTTAGGAAACTCTTTAAAAAGACTAAGAGAACCCAATCTTATTTCAATTTTTATAGGCATAGCACTAGGAGTACTATTAGGAAGCATTCCAATTATATTTCCCGGAATACCACAGCCTGTGAAACTCGGACTGGCAGGTGGACCGCTTATTGTAGCTATTCTTTTGAGTAAATTTGGACCAAAATTTAAGCTTGTAACATATACCACCATGAGCGCCAATCTTATGCTCAGAGAGATAGGAATTGCAATTTTCCTTGCTTGCGTTGGTCTAGAAGCAGGTGGTAGTTTTATAGATACAATAGTAAATGGTGGTTATAAATGGATTGGGTATGGTGTAATAATAACTTTGGTTCCAATACTTACAATAGGTATATTAGGGCGAAAGGTATTTAAAATAAATTATTTCACTCTAATGGGTATGATTGCAGGAAGTATGACCGACCCTCCAGCATTATCATTTGCAAATACCACTGCCGGCAATGATATTCCGGCAGTGAGTTATGCCACTGTTTACCCACTCACAATGTTCCTGAGAGTTATTACTGCTCAGCTGCTTATACTTATTTTCTTATAAATAAGGGGCTAAGCATTTCGCAATCGTTTGCACCCATGTTCAACTCAAAAGTTGCTTATTTTCATTCTATTGGTTACTAAAACATTGTAGTTTTGTAATAATAGAACTATTGATTAACTAACGAGAGAATCTTTATGGCTGTGTTAACGTTTCAACTAGATTACCATACTGCATGGGGACAACAGGTTTGTATATGTGGCTCTACCCCCGAATTGGGCAATTTTAACGAGTCAGATGCACTAGTGCTCAGCACCGACGGCAGCAAATGGTTTGCCGATATAAACATATCAGAATCAAAAGAGATAAGCTACTACTACTTAATTTGTCAGGGTAGTAGCGTTGTAAGGCGCGAATGGGGGTCGCACCGCAAAATTCACATAGTAAAAAGTAAGAAGCAGTTTATAATTCAAGATCTATGGAAGAGTAAACCCTATCACTCATATCTCTACACATCTGTTTTTAGCGACACAATATTCCGTCACACTAAAAACACACTACCTCCAAGATACTATACACAATCGGTACTGCTCAATGTAATCTGTCCATATGTAAACAGAGATCAAGTGCTTTGCATCAGTGGCGATTGCGATGAACTGGGCAACTGGAACCTCTCTAAAGCGCCCAAACTCACACCAATTGAAAATGGTGTTTGGCAAATAGTTCTGAATGCAAAAAAACTACCCGACAATGCAAACTATAAATTTGTTATTGTTGATAAAGCAACAAATGAGGCTGTATACTGGGAAGATAGAGAAAACCGAACCCTAAACAGTAATAATGCTCATAAAGATGATACTGTATTAGCAGAAATGGCACTGCAGTTTCATTACAACAACTTTAAGTTCAAAGGAATTGGCACTTCCATTCCTGTCTTTTCTTTAAGAACCAATGATAGCTTTGGCATAGGCGATTTTGCCGATCTGCGTAAGATGGTCGACTGGGCAGATATAACCGGTCAGCACCTCATTCAGCTGCTGCCTGTAAACGATACAACAACAACCAAAACATGGCGAGATTCTTACCCATACAGCGCTATCTCGATAAATGCACTTCATCCCATCTATTTAGGTTGTAACGACTATCCGCTTAAAGATAAAAAAAGTTACAAGTTGTATATCAAAGAGGCTGAAAAGCTCAACGCGCTCACCGAAATAGATTATGAAAAAGTACTTGAACTGAAGGAGAGTTATAGTCGCGAATTATTTAATCAAGATGGCCCAAAAACATTGCTTTCTGATGAGTACCGCGAGTTCTACAATAAAAACAGATACTGGCTTTTTGCCTATGCCTGTTATTGCTACCTGCGCAACAAAAACCAATCGGCCAATTTCAGAGAGTGGGGTAGGTACAAGGTTTATAACGAGGAAGCATTGAGCTTGATGATAGAAGAGACAGCCGAAGCAAAAAGTGAAGTTCAATATTTCTGCTTTGTGCAGTATCTGTTACACAAACAATTCTCCGAAGTAAAAGATTATGCACACAATAAGGGCGTTTCGCTCAAAGGCGATATTCCAATTGGTATAAACAGAGATAGTATTGATGCGTGGACTGCTCCACACCTGTTTAATATGGATACACAAACCGGAGCACCGCCCGACGACTTCTCATACTTTGGTCAAAACTGGGGGTTCCCTACCTACAACTGGAAAGCGATAGAAGAAGATGGCTATTTATGGTGGATTAGTCGCTTCAGAAAGATGTCGGACTATTTTGATGCATACAGAATAGATCATATACTCGGATTCTTCAGAATATGGGAGATACCTCTTAATTCGGTGCAGGGACTGCTAGGTTATTTTAATCCCGCTTTACCATACTGGGCCGAAGAGATAAACAACGAGGGTATTCCGTTTGACCAGCAAAGAATGGCCGAACCTTTTATTCACGAACATTTCTTACAGGATATTTTTGGTGAGTATGCCCAAGAGGTAAAAGAAGAGTATCTCGAGATATCAGGATGGCAGCTTTTTAAACTAAAACCAATTTGCAATACTCAGCAAAAGATTAAAGATTTATTTGCTGATAAAGATGATAATAAATCTCAATTATTACGCGAAGGATTATACTCTCTTTGCAATGAGGTGTTATTCGTAAGAGATCCGTACGATCAACATCGCTTCCATCCACGCATCACAGCACAATTCACATATTCCTATAAATTTCTAGATGAACATGTGAAACATGCATTTAACAGACTATACGATAAGTTCTATTTTCACAAACATAACTACTTCTGGCGCGAACAGGCAATGAAAAAATTGCCCCCACTAATTAATTCAACAGATATGATGGTATGTGGCGAAGATTTAGGAATGGTACCCGATTGTGTTCCATCCGTAATGGATGAGCTGCAGATTCTGAGCCTCGAGATTGAGAGAATGCCTAAAAGCATGTCCACCAAGTTCACCAATCTAAATCAACTGCCATATCTGTCGGTTTGCACAACCTCAACACACGATATGTCGCCAATAAGGTTGTGGTGGACCGAGAACAGAGATCTCACACAGCAATATTATAACGAGGTACTGCAGATGGAGGGCGAAGCACCTGCCGAGTGTTCAACAGATTTGTGCAAGAAGATAATAGAAAACCATCTCAACTCAAATGCTATGTGGGTTATTTTACCATGGCAAGACTGGATGTCGATTGACGAAACACTCAGAAACAGCGATATAAACGCCGAACGAATTAATGTACCAGCCAATCCCGAGAACTATTGGAGATACAGAATGCACATTTCATTAGAGCAATTGCTTACGGAGACTGATTTAAATAATACAATAAAAAGCCTTTGCAATAATACCCGATAGTATTTAATGCATTACACATAAGCACAAAAAAATAGCTGCTCTATAAAAGAACAGCTATTTTTTTATTGATTATTTTAACCAGTAATTACGCTTTACCAGCGCTTCCTAGTACATTAATAGTTTTGTGCATATAAAGCTTTTTAAGCTCTTCGCGAGCAGGTCCCAAGTATTTACGAGGGTCGAACTCAGCAGGATCATTAGCAAATACCTCACGAATAGCTGCAGTCATAGCCAAACGACCATCAGAATCGATATTAACCTTACATACAGCAGAAGTAGCAGCTTCACGCAACCATTTTTCTGGTATACCAATAGAATCTTTTAGCTTACCACCATATTTGTTGATAGTATCAACATACTCTTGAGGTACAGAAGAAGAACCGTGTAATACGATTGGGAAACCAGGTATACGCTCTTCAATTTCTTTTAAGATATCGAAGCGTAATGGTGGTGGAACCAATACACCTTCCTCGTTGCGTGTGCACTGCTCAGGAGTAAATTTATAAGCACCATGTGAAGTACCAATTGAAATAGCCAATGAGTCAACACCTGTGCGAGTAACAAAATCTATAACCTGATCAGGCTCAGTATAAGTATGGTGTTCAGCAACTACATCATCTTCAATACCAGCAAGAATACCCAACTCACCTTCAACAGTTACGTCGTGTGCATGAGCATATTCTACAACCTGTTTTGTAAGAGCAATATTTTCTTCGTAAGGAAGGTGCGAACCATCAATCATAACCGAAGAGAAACCGCTATCGATACAGTTTTTGCAAAGTTCAAAGCTATCACCATGGTCGAGGTGAAGAACAATAGGAATATTATAACCTAATTCTTTTGCATACTCAACAGCTCCCTGAGCCATATAACGTAGAAGTGTCTGGTTTGCATACTTGCGCGCACCACTAGAAACCTGCATGATAACAGGAGATTTTGTTTCAACGCATGCCGAAACAATAGCCTGCAACTGCTCCATATTATTGAAGTTGAAAGCAGGGATAGCATAGCCACCTTCAACCGCTTTCTTAAACAACTCTTTTGAGTTTACTAAACCCAGTTCTTTATAACTTACCATAGTAATAATTTTTTATTTGTCTGATAATCTAAATTCTGATACAAAAATAGCTTTTTATCTGCAATTAAAGAAATATATAAGAAAAAATAAGATATAGAGTAACAATTACTCTATACTACTTCATCAAAAATGAACATAAAGTTATTCGCACTGTCTCTCCATGGTAATATCTGTTTTATTTAATAAAAGTGCTCACAAACGCCCTAAATAGTTGGAAATTATTTTATTTCTTGCATGTCTTAATCCAGGTCAGAAACCTTTTTTCATCACGAAAAAACAAATTAAATTTAAAGCAACATGAAAAGAGTCCCATTATTTTTAATGTTATGCAGTGTATTGTCGCTTAATGCACAACTCCGTAACAACGACGTATACGAGATAGCAGAGATGAATCAGTCGCATGTGAGAAACGAGATTCATATCCCCGATGTTAAAGGTTATAAAAACATTAAAATGCGATTTTCACATCCACACCGTTTTTTCTGACGGGAAGGTCTGGCCCGACATCCGGGTAGCAGAGGCCTGGCAAGAGGGATTGGATGCCATTGCAATAACAGATCACATTGAGTATAGGCC
>CAZSBA010000066.1:0-12751 GCA_964605035.1 uncultured Proteiniphilum sp.
ACGATATTATTATTTTCATCTTTGACTACTAAATATTTAAAGTTCATATGGTTATTATTATCCATAGGCAAGCTTGAAAAATATTCCTCAACGAATGTCATTCCGCAGTAATCTAATGCATTTTCTTTGCCTAAAAGTTTATTCCATACCTCTTTATTAATTTCTTTTATTGACTGATGAATTTCTACATTAAATCGATCCTGTTTGGTTTTAATTACCGACTGCGTATGATGCGTATGATTTGTTTTATTAAATAATTTGTAAACTTTTTCTAAACTATTATCAGTTTCATTTAGCGCTTTATCTAAATGATAGTTTAGAGCGTGAGCAAGGGCTTTGATTTGTTCATCCTCATTATGATTACTGATTGTTATTCGTAATCCCGCATTTCGCAAAGGTACGGCCGGATATATTCCTGGGTTCACAAAAAAACCTTCTTCTTTTAGTCTATTTACCATGTTGTAGGCTGTTTCGGGTAAACCTGTTCCAATATAAAACACTGGGGTTTTACCATGTGAAATAACAGGTAAATTCATGTCTCTTAACATAGTATAAAACAACTCTATTTTACTGAGTAATTTATTTTGGTGAATTTCAATTTCCGATGATAGGTGAATATCGGCAGAAGCGATTGCTGCAGCAACTGATGCTGGCTCTAGTTGTGCAGAGAAAGTTAAAGGACCGCCAAAGTTTTTAATCTGATTTTGTAAATCTAAATTACCACAGAGTACTAATCCACCACTTGCTCCAAAAGTTTTACTTAATGTACTGACTAAAATCATACGTTCAGGTATCGTATCCCAATGACTTTTTATAAAGCCACTTCCCTTCTCACCTACCCAACTCATTCCATGGACATCATCAAAATATAAATGCAATAACGGATATTTACTCATCAGGAATTTAATATCTTTAACGGGTGCGAAATCTCCAAACATAGAGTAAATACCATCCGCCATATACCATATTTTATTATATTTATTACCGAATTTTTCCAAATAACTTTCTAGTTGATTCATATTATTATGACGAATCATATAGACAGGTATTCCGCGAAGTTTTAAATTCTGACAAGCATTTTGAACACTCCAATGTACTTGATGATCTAAAATTACCACATCATTATTAGATACTGCTTGTGGAATAACTGCCACATGTGCCAAAGTACTGTTTTTTGTAATAATAGCAGGTTGTCCAAATATTTGGTTTACTTTAATTTCAATTTCTGCATATAGAGGGTGTGAAATATAAGTTTTGGATAGAGGGAATTGTGTACCATAATTATAAATAGCGGAGGCTGCGGCATGTTTAAGTCTTGGATCTTGTTCAAGGCCCAAGTAGCCTGTTGTAGCAAAATGCCAAAGCTTTTTACCATTAATTGTAACTGAATCACCTGTAAGGCATTCGCCTTCAGCATAAAGATGAATTGCTTGTTTAATTTTAGCATTTTCTATTACATTGTTAATTGTAGCAAATGGGTCATTGTGATTAATTTTAGCCATGATTTAGGTTTTTAAAATTTTCTAAAATTTCGTAAAAACTTTAACATCAACCAATACCATGTTAATATTAGGGATATAATGCTATCTCTAAAATACTATATGCTATGAAATCAACCTATTCTTGATAACATTTTGCTAAAAAAAATGTAATTTTACATTAAAACTATAAAACCATGGTAACTAATTATGAAAATGATTATGCAGTTTATGAATTAAAAGAGGACATATTAAAAATAACTTTCAAGCCAAATATATTAATTGATAATAACGCTGCGCGTTTAATCGTTAAAGACCGCCTAAGGTTTCAAACGTATTCTGACTATTTTGTAATTTGCGACATTAGCCAAATCAAAAGGATAAACGCTAGAGCTCGAAAGTATCTCGCTACAAATGGGTCTAGTCTTTTAAAAGCTGTAGCTTTAATTTCGAGTGAAAACACGTCTTTTGCTTTAGCCAACTATTATATACAAATCAATAAGCCGACTGTTCTCACAAAAGTTTTTAAGAAAGTAGAACAAGGCGAAGAATTTCTGGAGCAATTCAAATGAAAAATATTATTTGTGATAAAACTCGATATCAAAATCTAATAAGCCAATTAATTCAAATGGCTAAGGGTGATTTAACCCATAAAATTCAAATTAAAGGACACAATGATTCCTTTGAAGAGTTGGAAGTTTTAATTAACCTTATCAATGAAGAGTGGTACGAACGGATGCTTTATCTGGCCTTAATTAAGCCTTCTGAATTTCAGCGATACAACAATCATTTCCAAATAGTTTTAGACAACCGTTTTGTTATACGGAGTATTAGCAACACATTGTGTGAATATTTTAATGTGGAGATGAATGTATTGCTTGGTTCTCCCCTCAGAGAGTTTCTTGATAAAAAGAGTGGTGATTTTCTTATGCATCAACTTACCTTAAGAAAGGAATTAGGCATTTCAGACATGACTGTGAAGTTTATAAGCGAGCATTTCCGATACAGTTACAATTTATTAAACAGCGGAGAGTTCTATATAATCAATTTGTACAAATTTCATGTTGATGTAGCGACATTAAATGTAAAAGATGATAATAAAATTGAAAAAAATCGTGTTTTACAGCAATTTAGACATAGAAAAATTATCGAAAAAATTAAAGATTATATTGATCATTGTGATTTAAGAGAGCCTCTTAAATTACCCTGGTTATGTAAGGAGTTTGGTATTAATAAAAACCACTTGTCTTTCGGTTTTAAAAGCCTGTACAAATATACCGTTTATGAATACTTTATAAGACTTAGAATGGAAAGAGCACATCTTTTAATTTTAAATAGTAATATTTCTTTAAAAGAAGTGAGCTTACGAATAGGCTATCAAAATTATCCCAACTTTAGTGATGCATTCTTAAAGCATTATAATTTTAGACCGGATTCGGTACGAAATAACAATAAAAAATAGTATAATACGCTAATTATAATAATTTTTTCATTAATGATTAAATTAAATAACTTTTTGAAATTTATATAAATCAAAAAGTTATTATTATGCGTAGCTATTTAAATTATATATTTAAGATCTGTCAATACCTATTTATTCTCCTTTTTGTCTATACAGCAACTAGTAAATTTATTGACTTAGAAAACTTTAAAATTCAATTAGCACAATCCCCTTTACTAAGTGCATATGCTGATATAATTGCTTATACAGTAATTATAGGCGAAATTTTGGTAGCGCTTTTATTGTGCTTCCGAAAAACACTCCAAGTTGGCCTGTTTTTATTTTTGGGGTTCATGTCTGCATTTACTGTTTATATATATCTTATTTTAAACTATAGTCCGTTTATTCCTTGCTCTTGTGGTGGAGTTTTAGAAAAAATGGGATGGACTGAACACCTATGGTTTAATATCATACTTTGTTTCCTAGCATTACTTTCTATCTTTATTGTAAATCACAGATTAAGTTTTAAAAAAACATCTTTATTAACTTTCTTGACAGTATTAATTAGCGTCGCTACAGTAATATACTTATACCAAAGTTCTGAATACTTGATGCGTAAGGAAAACCCTTTCACTAGAAGGTTTCTTCCTCATCCCATCAGCCAACCAAAGTATTATGATTTGAAAGTAAACTCTTATTATATAGCGGGTCTTTCAAAAGACACACTATATTTAGGAAATTATACTGCACCTTTATTAGTGACCGCAATCCCAATGGATATGTCAACTACTGTCGAACACTTTATAAAATTGGACGACGCTGATTTCAATTTTTCGAATTTACGACTGAAAGTATATAGAAATACATTTTACTTAAGCGATGGTACTATTCCAATTATATATAAAGGTAGTATAGAAAATTGGAATGGAAAGAAATTTATGCAAGAAAATGTATATTTCACAGCATTACAACCAATTAGTAATAATAACTTTATTTTCCGAAGTCAAAAAGCAACTAACCAGGAATTAGTTTTAGGAAAACTTACAGTAGGCGATTCTCTTACTTACGAATTGTTAGATCATGCATTGGAAAAACAAATTGATGGAATCTTTGACACAGATGGTCAACTAATTATTGATTCAAAAAACAATCAATCAATATACACCTATTATTACAGAAACCAGTATATAGTTTATGACCCAAATACTCACTTAATTTCAAAAGGAAATACAATAGATACTGTAAGCACTGCACAAATACAAGTTACTTCTCTTAAAAATAATGAAAAAAAGTTGAGCGCACCACCACAACGAGTAAATAGCAAAACCTATAGTTATGATAGTTTACTATACATCCACTCTTCAATCATTGGTAAAAATGAAAGAAGACAAATGTGGAATCAAGCAAGTACAATTGATGTATATAACTACATAGAGAGAGAATATGAATATAGTTTCTATATATACAATTATAACCAAGAAAAAATCAGAGAATTTGCATTAAACAAAACGTATGTATTTGGATTATTTGATAAATCATTAGTCCGTTATAACAGATAAAAATAAAATCTATTGGCCAATAGCAGGGGTATAGTTGAAAACCTGTAGAAAAGAGTAAACTATAACAATAAATTATATTATTATGATATTAAATTTAAAAAAAGCCTTGGTGCCTTTCGCAGTAGTGGTATTAGGCGTAGTTAGTGCATTTGCCGGAAGCACGGCAAATCAAAATAAGGAGAACATGGTTAGAGGCTATGTTACCATTAACCAATCTGAACCTTGTAACGTGGATGTTGAATGTGGCGATGTCTTGGGCCCTATTTGTACTTATACAATGATGGGCATTACTCATCAAGCATTTGGAAAATGGACTCAAAATGACGTGATCTGCTCAAGAGTATTGTATAAACTTTAATCTTCATTTAACGAAGAGGTCTATAGACCTCTTCGTTTTAATAAGAAATTAACTAATTCAATTTCCTATGAAAAAAATCTAAAATTGAAACTGTCAATTCAATTTGGCTTTTATCGCCTTGTATTGTATGCCCTTCAGTTTTAAATTTAATCAACTCAACATCTTTCTTTTGCCTCCACAAAGCCCAATACATCATGATGCTGTTGGAAACAGATACTATATCATCTTTCTCTCCAGCCCAAAGCAGTAAAGGTGTCATTATATTAATTACATTACTTATAGGATTATAATACTCCATTAGCTTATTTTCATATAGTGGATTACTATCATATTGAACCGACTCAAACCGGGATAGCTTAGTTTGTCCATATATGTTTTCATTATAATACCCTTCATATATATCAGATACTCCAGAGCCTGCGACTGCTGCTTTGAATTTATTATTCTTTGAAATTAAATCCATTACTTCATAAGCTCCAAAAGAATGACCTATTAATCCCATCTTTTCAGTATCAATTTTTGGTTCATAATCGCTTAAATATGCTATATACTCGTCAATGTCTGTCGATAAATATTTTAAGACTTCATTTCTTTTGTACCTAAGGTCAGGAAAAAAAACAAAAAAACCATTTTCCATCATTAGTGATTTGTTAAAACCATTAAAGTTTTTATATGTAAGTCTTTGATATTCATTAGAGTATTTCTTTCCTTCTTCATATAAGTGAAAGATTATAGGATATTTTTGACTTGAACTCCAATTTAGAGGATAGTGCAAGCTTCCATTTAATCTTATCCCATCTTTTGTAATAAAAGATACCCTCTCGACCCTACCTTTTTTTAACGGATTTTCTTTGTGAAATGGCAGCTTATAAGTCACATTTCCATCTTTATGGATTAATTCTAAAGTCGGCGAAGTGACTGCATTTTCCTTTATATAGACGTATTTGTCTTGTTTTATTTTCTTCACATAAATAAAACGGTATGGTTCATAATTCAAGAGTAAGTTTTTCTTATTATAACTATCAACTGTATATAACTTGTTATATTGGAGGTTTTCATTTGATTCATTTATTATGAGATTAGATTCTTCAATATTATTCATTTTAAGATTAAAAGGTAAATAAAGTGAATTAAGAAGAGCCTCATCATAAATAATTCTCGCAATGAATTGATCACCTTTCGAATTTGTAATTTTATCTTTTTCCTTTCCGTCCAAACCAAGGAACCAAACATTATTTTTATCGTTTACATATATTCCCTTTTTGGTTAGAGCCCAGCCGACAATACCATAATGAGACTCAGATGATAAAAATCTTTGATTATCGTTTTTAAATGAAGAATCTATATTACGAGTAAGATTTTTTTTAATCATGCCTTTGAAATCATAGGACCACCAATTATCATCTTTAAAATAAACTAAATATGGAAGGTGAGAAGAAACAAAAAACTCATTTTTGTATAGAAAAACGTCTTTTTCAATCATATTTTCATTACCATCTTTATCAATAATAAAAATGTCGGCTCGAGTTAGAAAATTAAAATCCCTACCATCATAATGAGAAGTTCTTATAGAAATCAGTTTATCTGATAATATTGTAGGTAAAACTAAATCCTTATTATTGCTTTTTGAAATTTTTTCGAAATTTCCAGCTGTATAATTCCATCTGAAAATTTCAGTATTTCCATTGCTTTTTGTAGAATTATTAGAGTCAAGCTTCTCATAATCAATATGTTTTTCTTTCTGATTATTACCAAACTTAATAAAATATACTGACTTATGATTTGGTTCATAACACACAGTATGTCTATACACATTTTGTAAATCAAAAATTTCAGGCATTACTGTTAAACTTTTAATTTTTTGTTCTTTTGCATCTATTAATAAAATAGAAGGTTTATCTAGTAAGTTAGTGTATTTGACAATATAAGTTTCGGTTTTATATTCTTCATCTGTTTTTACAAAATCCAAGATTTTTAAATCCGAAGTTTTTAAAATTTGCTTTTGCTTTTTTATGTCAAAAACTTTAAGCGTAATACTATCATCTAATTGTTCTGTAAACAAAAGGTAATTCCTCGATGGCGTTAACCAATATTGTTCAAAATTATTTGAAATAAGTTGTAAGACTTCATTTTTATCAAACAAACCAATTTCTTGATCTGTAAAATACAGTCCAACATTATCATCGATTTTCTCAAAATTATTTACGGGAATATCTAACAAACTCTCCTCTACTAACTCATTATTTACTATGAATAATTGACTGTTCTTTATGAATCCAAACCCGTCAAACAACGATTCATAAAAAGAAACACCTGATTGATATAGACTAACACCAGTATTTGTATTTTGAAAATATAAACTGTCACGTGAATTAGTAGTTCGATAACTAATAAATGAACCATCATCACTTAATATATAATCAGTAATTCGCTGTCCATAAGAGGGCTTATCCCACTTCTCTATTTCACTATTCGTTATTTGGGGAAAACATTTTAAGGACCAAATAAAAAATAATGCAAAAAAAACTTTTATTTTAATATCCATCATTTTGTGGTAAAAGATTAGGGTTTAACAGTATCTCTGATTGTGGAATAGGCCAATTTTTATTATTCACATTCCATGTTTGCTTAGTCATTGACATTACTTCCAAAAGCTTATTTGTTCTCTTTAAATCAATAAATCTTTGTCCATGTTCACAAAAAAACTCCTTTCTCCTATCCTCAATCAAAGAATCTAAAGGATTATTTGGCAAGGTAATCCATGCTTCCAAGTTATTATTCACTCTTAAATCATTCCAAAGATTAATCGCTGATTCATAATTACCAATATTTAATTCTGACTCAATTAATATATAGACAATTTCTTCAATTCGAAAAATCACTGAATACTCTATAGAGGACGCTGTATTTTGATTTTCCTTATATTTATATGCATGAAAATATTCTCCACTTTCATCGTTTAATTCTTTCACCCATAATTCTTTTCTCAAATCATTTTCTTCAAATGAATTAACTAAATCATGTGCCAAACCAACTTTAGGTGGCGGTAATGATGAAAACATTAGTGAAGCTGCTTCTTTAGTATTAACACCTTCAGCTGCTGATTTTAAATGCCATATCGTACTCCTACTCTCTTTTAAAAAAACCTTTTCTCGTTGCTCAAGTTCATATCCTGCATTCATTACATTAGAAGCATATTCAATTGCCTGAGCCCAATTCTCATCCTCTAAAAATAACCGCGAAATTAATGTCTGTACGGCCCATTTATTAGGACGATTTTGCAAGTAAGTATCGGTATAATTCTTTAGTTTTTCATCAGCTATAATCAAATCTTCGATCAATTGCTGTCTAATTTCATTATTTGGAGTCTTTGATAGTTGCCTATTTACTTCATAACTGGTTGTAGTTGTATAGGGAATATCTCCAAACAAGTGAGTTAAGTAATAATAAGTTAACGTTCGAACAAATATTGCCTCGCCGATAAGCTTGTCTTTTTCAGTTTCAACTATAAATGAGCTATTTTCAAGTCCTTCAATAATCCGATTACATAGATAAATAATATTATAGCTATCATTCCAAATGTTTTGTATAGAAACATTGGTTGAAATTAAGTTATTTCGATACAATTCTTCTTCCCAGCTGAATGAAGCATTATAATTCTTCAGTTCATCAGTATATACCCCTAAAGCATAGGTTGCTCCGTGGGAATTACCAGATAAAATACTCTTTTCCCGCAAACGAACATATACTTCATTCATCGCAGCTTCTGCGGTTGCCAACTCCTTAAAAACATCTTGACCTGAAATCTGAGTGGTTGGTGGGTCAATATCAATAAAATCTTCGCAAGAATAGAAAATTATAAAAATAATGAACACTAATATTTTTAAAATGTGTGTTTTCATAATATTAAATTTTAATAAGTTATTTGAAATCCAAAAGACCATACTTTTAATGGTGGAACTACGCCTATGCTTTGACTTTCCGGATCTAGACCTTTATATTTTGTCCATGTAATAATATTTTGTCCGGATATAAAAGTTGTCAAATCCCATTTTTTGCCGTAATCTTGAAATGTATAGCTTAAATGTATATTTTTTAAACGTATATATGACGCATCAGAATATGCCTGATCACTTTGAACAAATTGGTAGTAAGACTCTGTAAATTCATTATCGTATCCTGCTGAAATATGCATCCCTGCATCAAGACTTTCGTTAGGTTGATTTGAAATAGAGCCATACATTGGCCATTCCAACAAATAATTGTGTCCTAATTGCTTTGCGCCTTGAAATAACATAGACAATTGCCAATTTTTAAAACTAAAATTTTGGTATATACCGAATGTATATTCAGGTGTGAGATCTATTATCTTTTTTCTATCATCGGTGGGCGATATTATTCCATCTTCATTAAAGTCCTTAAAGGTGTAAACACCATTTTCTTCATCAAACCCTGTATATTCATAAGCTTTTATAATCGATGTAGGGTAACCAATGCTATACTGATTAGCATAAGTCGAACTCTCCAAGTCAGGAAAATTAATAAGTTCATTTTTATTGAAAGATATATTTCCCCCTACTTCCCACTTTAATTGCGAGCGTAATAAATTAATATTGGTTTCAATTTCCCATCCACTATTCTTTACAGTTGCGGGGAGGTTTGCTTGAATACTTGAAAAACCGGTAGTGCCTGGCAAGGGTACTCCTATCAATTGATTTGATGACTTGTTTTGATAATGATTAATCGTTAAACTAACTCGATTATCAAAAAAAGCTGTTTCCAATGCTATTTCTTGTTTTAAATTTGACTCCCAACTAAAATTTGGATTATGTAATCGAATAGGATACATCCCTCCTACTAAATAATTGCCACCAGAATAAGCATACATGTCGAGGTATTGATAATCACCAATACGATCACTCCCCGTAATTCCATAACTCGCTCTTAATTTACCAAAACTTAACCATTTGTTTGAGTCAAACCATTTTTCATGACTAAATATCCATGCAGCACCAAGAGCACCGAAATTTGCCCAACGGTTATTTGACCCAAAACGGCTAGAGCCATCCCTCCGTCCTGTAAGATTTAGAATATATTTGGAGTTATACTGGTAATTTAACCTAGCAAATATGGCTTGATAAGCATATTGTTGATCAGAATTATTAATTACTTGAAGGATTCTCGCAGCTGATAAGTTAGACAATTGACTATTTGAGCTAAAATTTGAAGCATAAAAGCCTTGTTGAACTGTTTCTTGCTTTAAAAAAGTTAACCCTGCTAAAGCTTTGAATTGATGATTTTTAATTTTCTTCGTGAAATTTAACTGTGGTTCTATATTCCATTTTAAACCTTTGGAACTAGAATACAGACTAGAAGATGAAGAGCTATCTAGCCCCCAGTTTGGATTATAAATAGTATGCGGAGTAAGCATGTATTCCTCAGAAATTGATTCATTCAACCCGGCATTTAATACTAATTCCAAATTATCAGTCAGGTTACCTTTAACGGTTACTGATGTCATCCAATTTGTACCTTTCATTTGATAGGTGCGATTAGCCCACCTAAGTGGGTTTTCCCATGTTCCATTTTCCCAATTTAACATACCATCTTCTGTATATAAGGACGGAGCGTTAGGAGCCAATATCATCGCTTCTCTAGTTAAATCAGTTCCTAATAAAATATTGTTAAATTCACCTCGCAAAAACTGGGCATGTACAGACCATCTTTTATTTGGAAAGTAATGAGTAAAGTTCATCAGAAGATTATTTCTTTTATTACCATAATCTCCAGGAAATACCGTACCATCTTTCGCTACCGAAGCTTGTGCAAAAAACTGATTATACTCATCACCTCCTCGTACTCCTAAAGAAGTTTGATAGTTAATAGCTGTATTACCAATTAATTCTTTCTGCCAATTAGTTTCACGTGATTTATCCCAAACTTCGTTAACATCATATGCATTTGCAGGTATTTCACTTAAACCGTCATTTTCCATTCCTTTTAATCTCAATTCAATATAATCAGGTGTTGATAAAAGCTCCATAAACTTAGGCACGGTTCCTAAAGCGACTGAAGAACTGAAAGTAACCTTCGTTTTCTGATTCATACCTTTTTTTGTCGTAATTAAAATTACACCATTGGCACCACGAGAACCATAAATTGCAGTAGCATCAGCATCCTTCAGCACCTCAATACTTTCAATGTCATTAATATTAATTTGCTGCAAAGGACTATTTTTTGTGTTTCTTAATATCGGGGCTGCAATATCCCTATTGCTCTGACTATCACTCAAAAAAGGAATCCCGTCAACAATATATAATGGATCATTCCCATCAGCTCGAAGACTGTTCACCCCTCTTATTTTTATATCATACCCTCCTCCAGGTGTCCCACTGCTCTGGGTAATATCAACGCCTGCCATACGCCCTTGCATTGCTGCCAATGGATTAGCAACTGGTTGGTGAGCAATATCTTCACTAGTTATTTTACTAATACTACCAGTACGTTCTTGATCTGTTACACTATAGTAACCAGCGTTAATGACGAGTTCTTCTAATTGATTTTCATCAGGGAATAAAGTAATATTAAGCACTACTCCTCTGAAATGGTGGGTTTGAATTTCATAACCAAAATACTCAAATGATATTGGTATACTAGGTATAATATCCAGAACATAGAAACCTTTATCATTCGTTTCTGTACCAATGTTAGTACCATCCTGCCAAACGATAACTCCCGGTATGGGGATTCCATCTTTGTCTTTTACCACTCCACTAAGAGTAGCTTTTTGCTCCTGTGCATACGTACTTATTATGGGTATAAGTGAGAACATAATGCACAGCAGAATTACAGCATTTGCTGTAGAAGTAAAAATTTTCATACTTTTGTAATGTTAATTATTGATTAATTGACTTTTTCCCTTCTGTGAAGCGCCAACTTTTTGCAGAGGGGATTTTTTTTAATGATAAGCTGTAATGTTTTTTTAGTGAGTTTTCGTGCGCCAATAGCTAATAAAAGCAATAAATCTTGATTAACTCCTGTGAGTTATCATAACCTTCCATTGCTGAGTTTAAGCCAAAAATAAAGGCGTGGAGCTCAACATTTCTGCAATAGGGGTACTGGCATACCTTGTACACAGATAAGTGAGCCCACGCCCGGGTCGTGAGCTTTTTACTTATCCTCTTGTGTACTTAAAAAATTACCAGTTTTCTATTACAAGATTCAAAGCAATAGCTTCTATATTTTAGAAAAAGTATTGCAAAATTACATTTTGTTATGTAATCATTAGACAAATATAATAAAAAAAACATTTGTAGGGAACTTTCTCTACATTATTTTATTTGGATATCCTGAAATTGCCTTGTATAAGAGTATTTACAATGGAAACGAGAAAGAATAAAAGAAGAGTTTTAATATTATTTGGACAACATGTAGAATCATTACGGAAAAAACAAAGCTTAAGCCTACGTCAATTAGCACAACGATGTGATGTAGATTTCAGTGAAATAAGTAAAATTGAAAAAGGCGAAAGAAATATTCAGATTACAACAATCATAGAACTGGCAGAAGGATTAGGTGTTCAACCTAAAGAGTTGTTTGATTTTGAAGTAGGTTTAGGAGAAGCATAAGTCTCCCTTCATGAATTAACGATGTAAAAAAATATCGTTTTATTACTATTCTTCCTGTATCAAATGCTGTAAATCGGGATCATTTTTAATTCTTTCTAATTCACTGTTAATGACACTTACAATATCCTGCTTTACCTGCCGATAATTAGCTTCAATTTGTTGCTTCATGGTGCCGTTTCCGTGTTCATCAACAAAGGATAAAATCTGAGGTATTTCTTTATAAGCT
This sequence comes from uncultured Proteiniphilum sp., assembly GCA_964605035.1. Lineage (GTDB taxonomy): Bacteria > Bacteroidota > Bacteroidia > Bacteroidales > Dysgonomonadaceae > Proteiniphilum. Next base: position 12,691 of record CAZSBA010000066.1, read on the forward strand.
TTGGTCTCGGCAGTCACTTTTTCGTTGTCCACCACGATTTCAGCGTGAAAAATCTTTTGTT
>CAZSBA010000067.1:0-2859 GCA_964605035.1 uncultured Proteiniphilum sp.
TTACTCTGAAGTTTACCTGCATTAATCTGGCGTGAGTTGTATCCTGACGACGGGGGTAGTCCAATCCCCAATATTTGGTTTTCATTCTCAAGTATATAGTAAGTAGCATCAAATCTCAACTTGTTTTGAAAAAAAGAAATATCAGTACCAATTTCCCATGATCTTTGAATTTCAGGTTTTAGGTTGGGAAGAAGCATTGTGCCAGAGGTCGAAAGTCGTATTTCATTACCCCATGTTCCTTGGTTACCCATCACCGATAGCAATCTGTAAGGGCTAGTATCATTACCCGTCATAGCAACTCCTCCTCTTAACTTGGCTAACGAAACATGGTCTCCCATATCAACCAAATTGTTCATTAAAAGACTAAGCGAAGCAGACGGATAGAAGTACGATCTATTCTCTACGGGGAGGGTGCTCGACCAGTCGTTTCTTGCCGTTAAATCCAAATATATTGCATCTATAAATCCAAATGAAGCCAAGCCATACAAACTATATATACCTTTTTGCGAAGAACTTGATCCATAATCAAGATTATCGGGGGCAATATTTGTTAATGTATATACTCCAGGTACTATTAATCCTCCTCCTCTATTTTTTGTTTTAGCATAGCTGCTCTCGGCATACTGATACATGTAATTGCCACCCACAGAAGCATTTATGCTAATGATTTCATTTTGTTTGTTGTATGATAATAAGAAATCGGCATTTTGTTCTCTCGAGTATATATTAGAAATTCCATAAACACCATTGGCATCACGTGAATAGCTTGGCGCCATTTTAGTTTCTCTTTTTTCCTGAAACTGATCGTGTGAATATCTTGCCATGAATGCAAAATCATTATTTATTTGCCATTCAATCTGGCCACTTCCATACAGCCTGTCTCGTCTAAAACCATTATTAACCTCATATGCTAGGAAATATGGATTATCAACCATGTCACCTCTCGAATATGTACCATCTGGATTAACATTTAAATTATATAATCCTCTCTGCATCAAACCTTCTTGTCCGGGTTCCCAATAGTTTTTCAAGTCTCTGATATCTACAGAAGGGTTTACACCTCTAACAACCTGTTCCATTGGGTTTGCTCCTCTATCACCAGCAGGTCTGTTACCAGCTCCGGAAGATGTAAAATTTATACTTGAGTTTACAGTTATGTTGTTCACAACCTTTAACGATGAGGTAAGGTTTACAGAGTTTCGCTGCAAATCACTATTAGGTATCATGCCTCTGTTTGCCATATTGTTGTATGATAGTCTATAGTTTAATTTTTCTGTATCGTTAGTTAGCGAAACCCCATTTTGTGAAGTTATAGCGGTTCTGAAAAAATGCTTGTAATTATCCTTGTGAGAAACTAACTCCTGAGGATTTAAATCTCCATTTTCATCAAAATAAGGCCATACATAACCCATCATGCCTTTATCTAATTCGGGACCAACCCAATAAGAGTCTGCCGCTGGAACAAGATAGTAGGGTAAACCTGTTGTGGGTCTGTTTTCATGAGTATATGGGCGACGTCCGTTTGCAAACATGTTGTGCGTTTTAACAAAACTATAAGGGGTCTCAAATACAGTATTAGATGTAACTGATACGCCTAAGCCTTTACTACCCTTACCAGATTTAGTAGTTATCAGTACTACACCATTGCCGGCTCTTGAACCATAAAGAGCTGCTGCACTTGGCCCTTTTAAAACAGAAATTGATTCAATATCTTCAGGATTAATATCTGAAACAGCATTACCATAGTCTACATTATTTCTGTCTCCTACACCTCCTACATTACTCAAAGTGTTATTAAGCGGAACACCATCTACAACAAATAGAGGCTGATTGTCTCCCGTTAATGAAGTAGCACCACGTATTACCATGCTTACCGATGATCCCGGGCCGCCTGTAGAGTTAATCGCAACCCCGGCAACTCGACCTGCCAGAGAGTTTAAAACATTCTCATGTGCAACTCTCTTAAGTTCATCTCCTCCAACTTCCGCTATAGAATAGCCAAGTGATTTTTTATCACGAGAAATACCAAGCGCAGTAACTATAACTTCCTCAATTGCAATTGAAGAAGATACTAATTCAACATCTACTACAGATCTTCCGTCTATATTTACTTCTAAAGTTTCCATACCTACAAAAGAGAATACTAGTACCGACTGAGCGTTGGGAGCATTTAATGAATAACTTCCATCTATATCGGTAACAGTTCCTTGTGAGGTTCCTTTTACTAATATTGTCACTCCGGGAAGCGATTCTCCGTAGTTATCTTTCACTGTTCCACTAACTTGCAACTGGGCAAATATCGGAACAGATAGGAACAGAAATATTCCTATCTGAATGAATTTAAACAAATTATTATCCATAGAATTCATATTATTAAGTGAGTATTACATGATGTATTTTCTATAAATTACGCGCTAACCCTTAATTATTGTAAAAAATAAATTAATTATTTATTATTCCAACTTTTATGTCGAAACAAAATTCCCTATATATACACTATTAAACAACTTAAATATTATTCAGAATGCATAGAATATTGACATAATTAGGACTGTTATTGTTAAGAATATGTTACAGTATTAACGTCTCTTATATGCTAATAAGGTTGTTAGCAATGATTTCATAAGGTTAAAATAGTATTATATACACTTAAATTACAGCAAGCTTTAACCACATTCATTTTAGTGAATGATGAAAAAGAATAATTATGTAATTTTAAAATGAATTCTGCTTTTTTGGAAATATAAATCTGATAAGAAAACCTATCGTAAAAATAATAATCGTTCCAAATACAATTGCCAGATAGTTATGAAGTATAGTTTGTCCACTCAACGAAAGCCAAGCAATAAATATAACTCC
>CAZSBA010000067.1:2959-5011 GCA_964605035.1 uncultured Proteiniphilum sp.
ATAAGTATCCCTGTAACTCCAACTGGCAATCCATGTATAATAAAATAAGGGAATACCTGATCGCTAGCAATGCTTTCAGGTAGTATGTCTGGCTGAATTTTATAATAAACAAACAAAGCAGTTCCAATTACAAAAAATAAGAGGCTAACAGGTATATATAATAATCCTCCGAAAAGAGCAGATGATTTTGCACTCTTATCGTTCTTCGCACTCTTATAACGCTGAATGTAATTCTGATCAATACCAAAATTTTGTAAATTAATAAACAAGCCATATATCAAGGTTACCCAAAAAGTAGGCATATTTAGCTCAATACCAAATGAACCGAGAGAGAATTTATCAAACTCATTTCCTACTGATATAAATTGATTAAATCCACCTGGAAGAGAAACAATTAAAATAATAGCACAAACAATTGCTCCAATTATTAATATTATACTCTGAATTGCATCATTCCATAATACAGCTTTAATGCCACCAAATGTAGAATATGCAACTACTATTAATCCTGTTATTATTATGATTAAGGGTATGTTCCATCCTAGCATTGAGTTTAGGGCTAAAGCTAACAAAAACAGAACCGATCCAATTCTTGCAATTTGTGTAAGTAAATAGCATGCTGCTGTGTATGCTCTTGCCCAGTATCCAAATTTTTCTTCCAGAAAGCTATATGCAGAAATGCTGCTAATATTTCTATAAAACGGAACAAAATATTTAGCTGCAATAACTATTGCAAGTGGTATTGAAATGCTAAATACTAAAGAGTTCCAGTTACTCGAAAATGCACTTCCCGGCAAAGCCAAAAAGCTTATACTACTCACATAGGTAGCAAAAATAGACATTCCAACTACAAATCCGGGTACATTGCCTCCTCCGCTAGTATAATCACTTACATTTTTATTTTTCCTGACAAAAGAAAGACCAAATAGAAAAGTACCTGATATGAAAATGAAAAGTATAAAAATATCTATCGGGTGAATAGCCATATAATAGTTTTATCTCGAAAATTTATAAGTAGAGCAAAAAAACTATATTTATTAATAAGCTGTTACATGTTTTTTATTAGGTTTAAATGGAAAATTAACTAATCTACTTTTGCAGAATCTGATTAATTTCATTTATGATAAGTGGAAAAGCAGGATATGTCATGCCATGGTCGTAACCCTGAAGCTCCAGCAAACGTGTATGTTCATGTCCTACAACTTTCATCATTCGTGCCAAATAAGCATTCTCTTCATATCTTCCAAGCATCTCAAGTTCCCTGTCGCCTGTAATAAGTAAAAGGGGTGGTGCATCATTACGAACATGAAATAAAGGAGCAAACTTATCAACAAGTGGTTGTGTATCTTTCATACCCATCCCTTCTCGAATATTAAAATGGGTTATTGTTTGTCCGCTCAGTGGAATCAAGCCAGCAATTTTATTAGCATCAATATCATGTTTAAACAGATAGCTTTTATCTAATCCTATCATCATAGTTAGATAGCCTCCAGCCGAATGACCCGAGACAAAAATTTTGGAACTATCACCTCCAAAATCTTCAATATTCTTAAATACCCATGCAACAGCAGCAGCCGCATCTTCAATGTAAGAAGGGGCTCCAACATGAGGAGAAAGACGATAATTTACTCCCACAATGCATACTCCTTTGTTTTTAAGGTATTCGGGTAATTCTTTGCTTCCACCAGTTAGACCGCCACCATGAAACCATACAATTGTTTTAAAATCCTTATCGTTTTCAGGATAATATATATCAAGTTTGCACCGATCTTCTATATATTCATCGCTGTTTATTATACTGTCTTCATAATAAGGAATATCGTAAACAGTCTTATAACTAATTTCTTGTGCATGTGAAATTAAAGTAATACTTAATAAAAACACAAGTATAATCAACTTTTTTTTTGTAATCATAATCAACAGTTTTCTTTTTTATTTATTCGTCAATTTGTCTATTTTTCGGTTTCGATAATTGTCAATTGCTAATTTTACCGAACCATGTAAAAGTAATAGATTTTTAGCCTGTTCATAATTAATTGAAAGTTCATCAAT
>CAZSBA010000067.1:5111-11980 GCA_964605035.1 uncultured Proteiniphilum sp.
GGTTTACGTAAGGCAGTCTCTCCGCCCGCAATGAGTCCAATGACAAATGTGTCGGGCATTCCAAAGGTAGGGGGTATTTCAGACGCATCAAGTACACCAAGCCTGCCACTTGTACCAGCACCTATATAAAAGAGCCTGCCACCTCGTAACATTCTTTCAACTATTCCATTAACCAGTTTTTCTATCTGAGGAATAGTTTTCTCAACTGCCAAAGCTACTTTATGATCTTCTTTGTTTATCTCTTTAATAATCTCTGAGACAGTTTTTTTATCCAAATCATCATAAAATGATGTCTGTTCTGTTATCTTAACGAAACTCATATATTAAAGTGATTTTTTTCTGATTTGTAGTATTCTATTAGTCCATCAATAGGCGACTTAATAATCTTACCTATATTTATCGCCTTACTTTTAGCCGTCTCATGCAAAAGTTCAGAGTAATGCCACGCAATAGAACCTGCAAAATTTACATTATATTTATTATAATTATATTGCATAACATTTCTTTCAAAGAATTGGTTAAAGCTTTCTTTTACAATACTTCTGATAGAATCATCCAAAATATTCTCTTTTATAAAAGGTGAAAAGCTAGCTAAAAATCTACTAGGGTAGGGTTCACGATAAACTTTGTCTATTATTTTACCTGGAGTTAACTCATATTCCTTTAATAACTTCTCTTTTATCCTCTCCGATAGTCTGTTCTTAAGAGCATCGCCAAGCAACTTTTTACCCATATAAGCCCCGCTTCCCTCATCTCCCAGTATAAAACCGAGGGGCGATATCTGTTTTACAATCGCTTTCCCATTCCACTCACATGAGTTACTGCCTGTGCCAAGTATACAAGCTATACCAGCTTTATTACCACATAAGCTATGTGCAACAGCTATAATATCGCTATAAACTTTAATATTGTCTGTTACGAATGACTGGTTTAGAGCATTCCAAACAGTAGGAATGTTTTCCGCAGTACATCCACTACCATAAAAATATATTACTTCAATTTCCCATTTAATAAACTCCTGTATTACGCTCTCTCTTAACTCTTCGGCTATTTCTTGTTGAGATTGAAAGACTGGACTAATACCTTTGCTAGAAAAAAAGTGTAGTATTTCACCATTTTCCACCAAGTACCAATCGGCTTTAGTTGCTCCGCTATCTGCAATTAATATTTTCAAGGTTTATTCTAAATTTTAATATAAATGTTTCTCTTGTATAAAATATATCCAAACAACCAGCATATGGTTACAAAAAATAAGGCATATATTAGCGAGCCAAAATAATTTCCTGCCCATGGTTGTATTAAAATATTATATAAAAATGATTTTATCGAAATTGTTTCACCATTCCAGACAAATCTAATACTCGAAAACAGACTAGCCAATACACCTGCAAATACGTATATAATTAGAGGATTCACTCCAAACGAATGGAGGAAACGACTCCATCGTCTTTTATTGTTTATATCTATTATCCAAATTAACAAACCTAAAAGTTGTGCTGCAAAACCCGTAGTTGTTAGTACAAATGTAGGGCTCCATATCTTCTTATTTATTGGACAGCCATATTTAAGCAGTAAGCCCGCAAATGCAAGTATTGTTCCCCATATCAGCAACTTCTCAACGCGCTTGTGATTATCTTTATTGTCAACAATCAATTTCCCAAATAGAAAACCTATGAGTACATGTGCAATTGAAGGTATTGTGCTTAATAATCCTTCAGGATCTAAGGCAATTCTTTCTCCCTCCAAAGTCCAATCTTTATACATATGGTCCGAACCCCACAATGCTCTATCTACTACCGAAATGATATTTTGTTCCGACAACTCAAAGCCATTTCCAAATATTAATATCACAAAATAACCCACTAATAGCACAACAATGGTTCCTATCAAATACTTTCCTTTTGTAATTAAAGCAATTAATGCAGCAAATCCATAAGCTAGTGCCAATCTTTGCAAAACACCAAGAATGCGTAGTGTACCTAAGTCTGTAGACGCCTCACTAAAACCTACACCATTTGCCAGTGCTCCAGCAAGCTGACCAAACCAATTTAAACCAAGTCCTATTAAAAATATAAGAATGGTTCGTCGTACTACTTTCAATATAGCTGCACGTGTTGGTTGAAAATTAAATTTTCGCAACGACATGAAAGTAGATACTCCCATAATGAACATGAAAAATGGGAATACCAAATCTGTTGGTGTCAGTCCATGCCATTGAGCATGCTGAAGAGGTGAGTAAACAGAACTCCATGACCCTGGATTATTAACTAAGATCATACCTGCAATTGTAATTCCACGAAGTATGTCTAGGGAGAGTAATCTGCCTTTTTGCTGAGGTGAAGGAATTTTATTCATAGATTTATTTAATTATATAATAGTTTTCATAGAAATGCAAAGATCTAATTAAAGGTCTAATTAAGTACTAAATAATATTGATTAATTATTATATCTATTTGATCATTTTTGTGTTTTTGGCCCTAATTTATCTTCAATTAATTTGTTCTCCTTTTTTGCTCTTCCAAAATCTTTATCAATTTTCATAAAAGGGATAATTAATAAAGTGGGGATAGTCAAAATCATAATAAATATAAAGAAGTTCTGATATCCTAGTTGTTCCTGAATCCATCCGGCAGCCATTCCGGGGAGCATCATGCCAAGTGCCATAAACCCTGTGCATATCGAGTAGTGAGCAGTTTGATGTTCTCCTTGTGAGAAATAAATCATGAACAACATATAAGCTGTAAATCCAAAACCATAACCAAACTGTTCAACTGCAACAGCTAAATTAACCCATATGAAGTTTTCGGGCTGAAAGAGTGCCATAAACAGATATGCAACATTAGGAATAGTTATTGATAATGCCATTGGCCAGATCCAATATTTTAATCCTTTGCGTGAGGCTAAAACACCTCCAATTATTCCACCTATTGTAAGTGCTATTACTCCAACCGTGCCGTAAGCAATTCCTGCATCTTGTGTTCTCAATCCTAATCCTCCAACTTCACGAGGATCGAGTAAAAATGGGTATGCCAACTTCACAAGCATAGCTTCTGCAAGCCGATATATCAGAATAAAAAGTAATGCCAGAACAATACCTTTTTTTGTGAAAAACGACTTAAAAGTGTTGCCGAACTCTTTCATCACTTCATTTGGTGTATTTGCAGCTTTTCCTGTGTCATTTGTTGGATAAGGGAGTATGAAGTGATGGTAAATAAAGAATGCAATGAAGAGTCCCGACATTACAAAGAATGTTAGACTCCATGAGTATGGTATGTTGGAAGTAGAGTTTTCTAAATAGCCGGCAAGTATTATTAACAAGCCTTGACCGGTTATTGAGGCAAAACGGTAAAAGGTGCTGCGAATACCTACAAAAAAAGATTGTTTAGAATCGTCAAGCGCAAGCATGTAAAATCCATCTGCCGCAATATCGTGTGTTGCAGAACTAAAGGCCATTAACCAGAAAAAGGCAAGTGATGCTTGAAGATAAAAAGGTGTAGGCAATGTAAAAGCGACACCCGCAAGTCCCGCACCAATAAGCAACTGCATCGAAACTATCCACCAGCGCTTTGTTTTTAATATATCCACAAACGGACTCCAGAAAGGCTTAATCACCCATGGTAAATATAACCAGCTTGTGTAAAGTGCAATATCAGTATTTGAAAGACCAAATTTTTTGTACATGATTACCGAAATGGTCATCACAGCAATATATGGCAATCCTTCAGCAAAATAGAGTGTTGGCACCCAAGTCCAGGGATTTCGAAATGTAATTCGCTTGCTTTTATTTTCCCTCATCTTTTTTTTAATTATTGTTTTTCATTATTAGCATAAATAGATGGTGATAGTCAGTAATTTGTAGGTATTATAGATTAATATTCAGTCTTTATTGATGTTCCAGGGAAGTAATGTTTCAATATCTCATCATGCTTATACCCCTTCTCTGCCATCATAGCTGCACCAATCTGACACAGCCCAACTCCATGTCCCCAGCCGGCACCCCTCAATATAAATTTTTGAGGTATACCCTCTTCATCTTCCTCCTGAGCATTAACAATAAAAGCGGAACTGTATAAGTGTGATTTTGATAATGCACGCCTGATTTCAAGCTCTTTTCCAATTATCATAACCTTGTCAGTTCCAATAACTTTTAATCTTATAATTCGTCCCGAAGTACCTCTTTCAAGAGGAATCAGATCAATAATACTTCCGAAGTCAATACCCAAGCGTTCTTTAATCATTCCGGATAGTTCGTGTTGACTATAAGATATGCTCCATCTATAAAAATCAGCAGTTTCCCTATCATAATCATTAAGAACCTGATTAAGTACAGGTGTGTCCTGAGTATTGCAGAATGCATCTGGTGAGCTTTTTATCCACTCTTCTGCATCTTCTTCTACTGTCAGATCAGGAAAAGGAACTCCACTAAAACAGTCAGGCTTGCCCTGCAGATATGGATGCGCAATGGGCTCCCAAACGTTTTCGAAAGTTTCCATAACTCCACCACAGCATTTCGAATATCTGGCATCGCATATAGAACCTCTATAAGACAAGATTTTACCACAAGTAGTATTTATCGCCCTGTTTACAAGCTCTGATGTCTGTCTGGTTATACCTTGGTATCGTTGACAATGGTCGTCTGCGCAAACGTCAAAATGCTCATGGTCTTCACGATCATACCATCTAATTATTTCTGTAGAAGTGACTATTGATGTTTCGTATTTGTCTTTTTGCTCTTTAAGCGACATGTTTTTTGTAATCTGTGCCAATAGCCAACTACGAGAGATAATTGAATGTGCCTTGAGGAGTTCTTCGGAACTGGTTGAACTCATTTCAGAAGAAATAACACTCTTAAGATAGTCTTCCATAGATACCACATTTATCGCTGTTATAAACGTGTTATCACTTTCAACATCTACTACAGTTATAAGCTTTAACCCTCCCAAGAATCTTTGATTCTCTTTTCTCTCCCAGTGAAAATCTATACCAATGGTTACCATCTTTAATTCAAAACAGTCGCTATGCAGCTGATCTGCCTCAAATGTTATCTCATCATAATACTCTCCGTTGAATACTAGTTTGCCGTTTTCACTCTTTACATGGTAATCTCCCGGAGGAAACATTTTACCCTGCAGTTTATACGTAGAAAGTAAAGAGAAATCTATCTCCTTTTGCCTTTGTAAAATACCCACATGTATTAAAGGCTCATTCATCTTAAATTCTGTCTCGCCTGAAGTTCCCATGTTCTTATCCTGTCTTTATAAAGGTTATGATTGTTCATTTTTACAATATCAAGAGAAGCATCACTATTCTCTTCCCATCTTCTGCATAGGTATAGTACATCGTATATGCGACCAATTCTGTAGCGCCGCGAAATATTTAATCCCACTGCATAATCTTCGCCATAACTGGTGTTAGGTAGTTTAATTTCGCGGAGTATTGGTGTGTAAAATGCACGTGGAGCTCCCAATCCATTTATCCTTAAAGCATTGTTTCTTCCATTTTCTGGTGTCCATTCTCTATGGTCAATTATTCCTGGAGGAATCATTTCCAAATCGAAGTTAGTCATCTTGTATGTTCCTACTATCATTGCACAGTTTTGTAAATAGAAAGCGTCAACAATTTTTTGCAATGTATCATCGCCACTATACATATCGTCGCTATCTAGCTGGATTGTAAATTTACCACACTTAGGGTGATGCACACCTATATTCCAGCAACCACCAATCCCCAGGTCATCTCTTTCGGGAATAACATGAAATAGCCTCAAATCTTCGCTGAAATCATTTATCGCCTCAGTTGTACCATCAATAGAGTGGTTGTTAACCACAATCAGATTAAAACGGAAATTAGTTTTCTGACGTAGTACGGATGAAATAGCATCTTTTATTGTTTTTATTCTATTTCTTACAGGTATAATTACTGTTGCCTCATATTCAAAATTGCCAATATTAAAATCAACTTGTTCAAAAATTGGTTCTAGATAACCACCAATATCTTTTAAGTGTTGAGTGCAAACTTGCTCCATCTCAATCTGCACCTCTCGGTTTTTAGGATCTACATAGTCGAATATTTTCTGACCACTGTTTCTTGTGTCTTGTTCAATTTCGGTGTATAAATATTCATTAATATGAACTATCTCGCCTTTTTGAGACACTTTAAGACGCAAATCATACTGCCCAGCATATTTATATTCATCTGTTTTCATTCTCCTGGCTGCCCTCTTAAAATGCTTAGAGTTGAATAGGAGTACCGATCCAAAATTAAAATCATCTCTCAGACTGCCTTTTTGATAATCTATAACTGGGTGCTGTTTTATATTGCCATCAGAAATTTCATAATAATCAGAATAGACTATTGATGCAGCAGAGTCTTCGGCTACCTGAATCATTCTTTCTAAAGCAAAATATCCAAGTTTCAGAACTGTAGATTTAATATAGATTAAAGTGTAATCGCTGCTCGTTTTTTTAGCTATTTTTTTTATCGTATTGCTGCTTTCAAAGATGTCAATTTCAATTGATTTACACCCTTTTATTGAACCTTTTATGTTTTCTGGCTTTAAGAGGTATATTTTGTTAACGTATTCAGAGCATTGTAGCTCTTTAATAGTTTTACTCATCTGCTCAGGATCTGAAAAAAGTACAAAAGCGTCTATCTTTTTCATATGTGTTTTAATTGATATACTAATTAACTGTATTTTGCATTAATATAAAAATTTTTATGCAAATAAATAAAAAACAATAAATATTGAGTTACTTACTTTGGTTCAGAATTTCAACTTCTGGTAACACTGAAAAGAATAGTCATACAGATGCTTCTCATCAGCTTTATGTTTTTCCTCCTCAATTAATTCCCAGTTATTGAAATCCACT
>CAZSBA010000068.1:0-3491 GCA_964605035.1 uncultured Proteiniphilum sp.
ACCTTGAAACATCTTACATGGGAATCCTTCTAAAAAGTCCAATTATATTAGGTGCATGTGAACTAACATCCAAGACAGATGTAATTAAAAGAGCAGAACAAGAAGGAGTGGGCGCTGTGGTTTATAAGTCTATTTTTGAAGAACAGATACAGATGGATAATCTGATGCATGATGAACTTTTAGAAGAGTATAACGACATACATGCTGAGATGATTACTAATCACCCAAATATCGACCGCTCTGAAATAGAACATTATCTGCATCAACTTAGGAAAGCAAAAGAAAGTGTTTCAATTCCTGTTATTGCAAGTTTAAACGCAGTAAACGAATCTTCCTGGATTCGCTACGCTTCACTAATTGAAGAAACCGGTGTTGATGGTATCGAGCTTAATCTTTATCAAACACCAACACGATTTGATTTAGATGGAACCACTATTGAGAAACAACAAATTGATTTAGTTTCTAAAATAAAAAGTAGTTTGTCAATTCCGGTTAGTGTAAAGTTGAGTCAGGATTACACTAATATATTAAATTTTGCTCAACAGCTCGATAGTGTAGGAGTAGATGCCATGGTTATGTTTAACGCATTTTTTCAGCCAGATATTGAGATTGAAAAAGAGAAGCATAGGAAGTCTTTTAATTTAAGCAGGAGAGGTGATTATAAGAAATCTCTGAGATACGCAGGAATGTTGCATGGACGTATAAAAGCAGATATTTGTAGCAGTTTGGGTGTTTTTAACGGAGAGGATGTAATAAAGCTGCTTCTTTCAGGGGCTTCTTGCGTGCAGGTTGTGAGTGCTGTATATAAGTATGGTACTTCGGTGATTTCTGAAATTAATAGAACAGTATCAGATTGGATGGAGAGAAAAGGTTATAACACTATTGAAGATTTTGAAGGGAAACTTTCTGATTCTGTATTAAATAAAAACGATAGTGTGATTATTTATAAAAGAGCACAGTATATAGATCTTCTACTTAATTCAGATACAGTGTTTGGTGAAAAATTATAATTAGTTCTAGTTGTCTAAAAAAACGGGAATCTAAACTTTAAAGTTGGTTTAGATTCCCGTTTTTTCTTATTGAAGGAGGAAGTTAAAATCGTCCTCATCGGTTAGCTCAAGAGGCTCTTGACCATACATAAATATTCGCGCTTTCCGTTTGCCTATTAATGAGAGATCATTGTTCTCAAGCAGTAGCATTGTTCCTTCACGGAGACCTACAACATGAGTTTCTTTGTTTACCTCAATAAACTCATTTATGCGCACTTCACGTGTTTCACCGCCATGGTTTGCCGGGTTATCATCGAGGTAATGGGGGTTTATTTGAAAAGGCACTAGCTTGAGTGTCTTAAACTTAATAGGCTCCACTATAGGCATATCATTGGTTGTCTTTAAAGATGGACATGCAATATTAGATCCCGCACTCCAACCAATATATGGTGTGCCTTGTTTCACCTTTTTACGGATAACTTTCAACAATCTTTTTTCTTGTAACATCTTAACAAGTTGCCATGTGTTTCCTCCACCCACAACAATTGCGTCTGAATTTTCTATTGCTTCTACAGGGTTTATAAAACGGTGAATACTGGTAACGTGATGCCCTATTTCTGCAAAACGATCATTTACTTTTTTTTCATATTCTTCAAAAGAGAAGGTTACTGCCGCATAGGGTATAAAAATGGCATTCATTGGTTTTTCACCTAAAAATTTTCTTATGTTATATTTTGGATAATCTAAATAGTCTTCTCCCGGGTTAGTAGAATTGCTAATTAACAGTAGTCTCATCTATTTTTTATTTATGTTGTGAAAATACAAATATAGAGAAATTTAGACAAAAAATATTTTAATAGTGTGAATTGGGTTAAATTTGTAATCTAATAATTGCTTAAACACTATGAATGATATAATAAAAAAAATAAGAACCGACCTTCGATTGTCGATGAACGGTGCAGTTTCTGCAAGTATGCGCGATAAAGGTATTAGCTATAAAATGAATTTTGGTGTAGGGATTCCTAGGATTAAGCAGATATCCGAAAAATATAAACAAGACAAAGATTTAGCTGATACTTTATGGAGTGAGGATGTTAGGGAACTAAAGATTTTGGCTACTCTGCTATATCCAGTTGAACAATTCAGTAAAGAAATGGCATTAAGATGGATTTCTGAGATTAATGACCAGGAATTGCGAGAGCAACTTTGTAAAAACCTCTTACAGAAACTGACATTTGCCGACGAATTGGTGGGAGTAAGTACGAAAAACAGTGTTGACTATATTCGTGCTACTGGATATTGGCTATTTGCAAGATTGTGTATAATAAAATCAGAGACATTAGAAAAGATTGATACTGGTAAACTAATTGTAGATGCAATAGTTGACCTGAAAGATGAATCACTTTTGTTGCGACAATCTGCATTAAACGTGCTGAAATATTATGGTAGAATCTCAGAAGAAAAGGCTTCCGGAGTATTACAGAAAGTTTCTTCCCTCGAGGGTTCAGATGACCCGGTTGAGAAAGAGATGTTGAGTTTACTAAAATTTGAATTTGGATTGGAGAGTTAGCTTTAAACCAAGTAAACTTACTCTTTATAATTTCTCTTTATAAAGAACATAGATAAAAACAAATTCAATATCAGAAATCCTCCACTTCCTGCAAAGAAGATCCCTTTCCAGTGAGGAAAAATAATTAATGAGACTATAGATGCAATTGCTAACAATGCTATTATAATCCATAATACGGTAAGTGCTTTTTTCTTTTTAGACATATTGTTTATGTTTTATTCGATTTGTTTTTTTAACCAGGTTGTAATATCTGATAATACTTCGGGTGATATAGTCTGTTCTATATTAGCATACTCATCTATCAGACCGGTAGCACTTTCTTGAAAAAGATGATTTAAGTTGGAATACACTTTGGTCTCAAAGGTTTTGTTCCCTCCATTTCTGAGTGTTTCACTAATTGAATTTAGGTTCTTTTCAGCAGCAACCTGAGTATCTAATTTACCGTTTATTGCTAGAACCGGGCAGTCTACGTCTTCGATAAGGAGTGAGGGGTTAGATGACAGAAAACTGCGATATCCTGGAGTAATCATTGCATTAAATTGCGAATTCAGATATGAATCTTTCTCCACATTTGCCTTAATGTAAGTTGGAAATAACTCCCAAAGATCTGATAGTTTTTGCTGTAATACTATTTTTTCATTCTCAGAGTCATTCCAATTTATTAAGCTCTTAAAAATTTCTTCGTTAACTATTTGAACTTCCCTAATAACATCAGGCTCGAATCTCTGTTGTAACATTGAGAATTTATTCTGATCAAGGACTATCTCAATTCCTTTGATTCCGGGTGAAGCCATTAATATAACAAAACTAATATCTTTATTATTGGAAGCTACCATAGATGCAACTAACCCTCCTTCGCTATGCCCCAATAATCCAATTTTAGTATCATCAATATCTTTTCTTTGTTTCAGAAATTCTACTACCAACGAAGC
>CAZSBA010000068.1:3591-11974 GCA_964605035.1 uncultured Proteiniphilum sp.
AGCCAATGCTTTTGCAGTAATATATAGCTTGCCCTCTGAATACTCTGTACTAGTGGTTGGTATGCCATAAGCACCTTGATTTGGGCTATCCATTGTAGACTCGTAAAAAGTGTTCGCATTTGTTATATTGAATACAATGCGGAGATTAGTGCCTTGTATATTTATATTTCCTGTCCAGCTGCCACTAATTTCTTGAGAATATAAACAGGTTGTAAAGAGAAATAGTGAAATTATTGATAATACTCTATTCATGATGATACGGTTCATTATTCAAAATTGTCATTGCACGATAAAGCTGTTCGGTAAACAAAAGTCTAACCATTTGATGGGTTAAAGTCATTTTAGAAAGAGAGAGTTTTTCATTTGATATAGCTTCAATCTCTTCAGAAAAACCGTACGGTCCGCCAATTATAAATATCAGACGTTTTGAAACAGAGATCATTTTATTCTCGATATATTTTGAAAATCCAATAGAAGTGAGCTGTTTGCCTTTATCGTCAAGTAATACAATATAGTCTGATGGTTGCAGACATTTTTTTATACTATCACCCTCTAATATTTTTTGCTCTTTTTCAGGTGTTTTTCTACTCTTTTTTACATCTGGCAATATTTTTAATTCTAGAGGGATATAAAAGTTTACCTTTTTAACATATTCTTCAATCAACTGAGAGATTAGCTTATTATCGGTCTTGCCTACAGTTATTAATAATAGTTTCATAAATATTAACTACATGTTTTAGGATGTTAGTTAGAAGTATCTTTAGTTCTAACAATTAAAAACCGTTCAGTAAATACAAATATAGCCGATAAATTTGTATTTTTGCATAAATTATTATTCTAAAATTATTAACAAAACAGGTGTTCGGTTGTTTAATTTGAGAACTGCCCTGACTTTCATAAATATTAAGTGATGGATGAAAAAAAGTTAATTGATAGTCTGGTAGAGTTGGCATTTGCTGAAGATATTGGCGATGGGGATCATACTACGTTATGCTGTATTCCTGAAACTGAGGTAGGTTCATCAAAGCTGCTTATTAAGGAAGATGGTATTCTTGCTGGTGTTGAAGTAGCAATTGGAGTTTTTAATAAGCTTGATTCTGAATTAAAAGTTGAAGTTTTTAAAAATGATGGTGAATATGTGAAACAGGGTGATGTGGCTTTTATAGTTGAAGGAAAAGTGCAATCTATTTTACAAGCAGAGCGACTCGTTCTGAATATAATGCAAAGAATGAGCGGAATTGCAACTATAACAAATAAGTATGTAAAACTATTGGAGGGTACTTCTGCCAAAGTCTTGGATACTCGTAAAACAACTCCCGGTATGCGACTTCTAGAGAAGCAGGCAGTAAAAATTGGAGGAGGAGTAAATCACAGAATTGGCTTGTTTGACATGATTCTTCTGAAAGATAATCATGTAGACTTTGCAGGAGGTATTGAGAATGCAATAAATAGCGCTAAACAGTATTTGAAGGATAATAAAAAGGATTTAAAAATTGAGATAGAGGTGAGAAATCTCGATGAACTTAATGAGGTGTTACGAATAGGAGGAGTTGATAGAATCATGCTCGATAATTTTAGTCCCGAAAATACACGATTAGCAGTTGAAGTTGTTAATGGTAGTGTGGAACTTGAATCATCAGGTGGTATCGATTTTAATACAATACGTGAATATGCATTAACTGGAGTTGATTTTATATCAGTTGGTGCACTCACTCACTCTGTGATGAGTTTAGATATGAGCCTCAAAGCTATTGATTTTTAAAAGTTATCTGTATTTATGAATGAAAATGAAGTTAAGCAGGAGCTTCTAGATAGAAGATATATGAGGATGGCTTTTATATGGTCTGAGAACTCATATTGCCAGCGAAGAAAAGTGGGAGCACTATTAGTTAAAGATAAAATGATTATCTCTGATGGCTATAATGGTACTCCTTCGGGATTCGAGAATATTTGTGAAGATGAGAATAATGTAACAAAACCATATGTGTTGCATGCGGAAGCTAATGCGATAACAAAGGTTGCACGCTCAAATAATAGCAGTAACGGTGCAACTCTTTATGTGACTTCTTCCCCATGCATTGAGTGTGCAAAATTAATTATACAGGCTGGTATAAAACGAGTTGTTTATTCAGATGCCTACAGATTGAGCGATGGTATTGAATTGTTAAGAAGAGCAGAAATAGAGCTTGTTTCAGTAGAACCGGACTAAAAACGATAGAAAGAATTGATGAATTCAGAAAGAAGAAAAGGTGCTTGGTTGCCCCTATGGATTGCTATTGGTATTGCAATAGGTATATTTATAGGTAGTAAATATGGAGTACTTGGCAGAACTGGCAAGGTGGATGGATTTGGCAAAATGGGTGCTGTTCTAAACTATGTGCGAGAATCTTATGTGGATAGCGTAGATATGTATAATCTCGTTGAAGATGCTTTGCCAAACATATTACAAGAGTTGGACCCACACTCTGAGTATATCTCAGCAGAAGATATGAAAAGGGTAAACGAATCACTTGAAGGACATTTTTCTGGAATCGGAGTAAGTTTTTATGTTTTAAGAGACACTATAGTTGTAACAAGTATTGTGCCGGGAGGGCCTTCTGAAGCAGCTGGTATTGCTCCTTGGGATAGGATTGTATTGGTGGATGATTCTCTGTTTACAGGTAGTAATATTACAAATGAGAAGGTACTTAAAAAACTTCGAGGTGAAGGGGGAACAGAAGTGAAGCTCGGAATTAAAGGAGCAGACAGCAATGAGATTCATGATGTAATTGTTACCCGTGGCAGTATTCCTATGAATAGTGTTAACGCAGCTTACATGTTAACAGAAAGAATTGGTTTTATTAAGTTAGGTGTTAATTTCGGCTACAATACTTTTAGTGAGTTTATTTCTGCTATTTCAAAGCTGAAAAGTCAGGGAGCCAACTCCTTTGTTATCGATTTGAGAGGTAATTCAGGAGGATCGTTAGAGGTTGTAGTAGCAATGGTAAATGAGTTTTTGCAAAAAGGCGATCTAATTGTTTATACAGAGGGTCGTGATTTTCCACGAACTGATAATTATGCTAACGGATCTGGAAGTTGCAAGGATGATGATGTTGTAGTATTGATAGATGAATTGAGTGCATCAGCTAGTGAAATTTTTGCAGGTGCTATACAGGATCATGATAGGGGTTTAGTAATAGGACGACGTTCTTTTGGAAAGGGTATTGTTCAGAGTCAGAGGTTGTTTCCAGATGGTTCGGCTATAAGACTCACAGTTGCAAGATACTATACAGCTTCCGGTAGATCTATTCAAAGGAGTTACGAAAAAGGTAAACACGATGAGTATGAGATGGATGCAATTAACAGGTACATTAAAGGTGACTATATTAATATTGATACACTTTCTAACAACCTAACATTATACCAAACTCTAGGAAATAGAACTGTTTATGGTGGAGATGGTATAATGCCTGATATTTTTATTCCTCGTGATACTGTTGGAGTGAACTCATATTTCAACACTGTTGTTAATAAGAGGTTGGATGAACAGTATGCGATGTTATATTCAGATTCTAATAGAAAAAAGCTGAGTAGTTTTGATACTTGGTTAGAGCTGTACAGATTTTTGCGTCAACAGCCACTTTTATTGAATTTGGTTAGTTATGCTGATAATAATGGAATTAGGAGAAGACCATACTATATTCAGGAGTCTAGTGATCTATTTGAGAAAAATTTACACGCTTATATTGTAAGAAACTTCTTTGGTGAAGAAGCTTTTTGGGCTGCATACTATAAAGATGACCCTTTGATTCATAAAGGCATTGAGCTTATTGAAACAAATAAAACAGAAAAAGCCAGCATTATTAATGAGGAGTATAAATGAGTTTTTTTACTGATTATAAGCTATTAAACGTTCAATTTCTTATACCTTTGTACTTCTTAACTATCGAGAAGTAACTCATATATTATAAACTTAATGAGCAGAATTATTCAAAATTATTTAGCAAGAGGGGTCCTTTCGAGAACTTCCATTCTAGTGATAGACACTTTAATGATTGTTTTTTCTTGCCTTATCATGTATTTTATTGGATATGGTTTTGATGGATTAACACCTGAAGTTAGGAAAGACGGAACAACACTTTGTTTTCTTCTTGTATTTTTCAACTTCATTTCTTTTGTATCACTACGAACATTTAGTGGCATTTTGCGATTTTCATCATTTACTGATTTACTCAGAATTGTATATGCTCTGTTTTTGGGATATGCTCTAACAATTATAGCTTTAGTTGTTTTAAAGAGATTCGATGAGGTGTTCCATTTAACCACGCAGACATTTATATCGATATATTTCCTTAATACCTTTTTAATGATTTTCTCAAGGATTATTGTAAAAGAGGTTTATGAAACTATCACCGAGAATAATATAAAACCTGTGAATGTTTTTATTTACGGTACCAAGCAAGCGGGGATAAGTGTGGCAAAAGCCTTAAAGGGTAACAGAGAATTTAGATATCGTGTATTGGGTTTTATCTCCGACGAAGATCATATGGTGGGTAAAGAAATTATGGGTGTTACCATTCACGAGAATAATGATAACCTATTCAGAATATTGGAGAGTAAAGATGTAAGAACAATTATTGTTTCTCCACAGAAGATGTCAGAAATTAAGAACTCTACTTTACTGTCTAATTTTGTTGACCATGATATATCACTGCTTACAACTGTTCCTATCAACGAGTGGGATGGCTCATTAAAGAGCAGGGAGCAGATTAAAGATATTCAGATTGAGGACTTGTTGCCAAGAGATCCTATTAAAATTAACATGTTAGATATTGCGTCTAATATTCAAGGAAAACGTGTAATGGTAACTGGTGCAGCCGGCTCTATTGGAAGCGAAATAGTAAGGCAGGTGGCAGCTTTTAATCCTAATAGTATTATTTTAATCGATCAGGCAGAGACTCCGTTGCACGATCTTTACTTAGAATTAAAGGAAAAATGGAAATTACTGAGAACAGAAATTGTTGTTGCTAGTGTGAACAATTATTCAAGAATGGATAAGGTTTTTTCTAAAACAAGACCACAGTTGATTTTCCATGCCGCTGCTTATAAGCATGTTCCAATGATGGAGGTAAATGTGTCTGAAGCTATACAAACCAATATATTGGGCACTAAAGTTATATCTGATTTAGCTGTAAAATATAATGCCAATAAATTTGTGATGGTTTCAACTGATAAAGCAGTAAATCCGTCAAATGTTATGGGATGCTCAAAACGTATATGCGAAATATATGTACAATCACTAGCAAAGCATTTACAAAGTAATAAAGAGAAGAAGACTCAGTTTATAACTACACGATTTGGTAATGTGTTAGGATCTAACGGCTCGGTAATTCCTTTATTTAAAGAGCAAATAAAGCACGGGGGGCCTGTTACTGTAACTCATCCTGAAATAATCAGATATTTCATGACTATACCAGAAGCTTGCCAGCTTGTACTTGAAGCAGGGTCTATGGGTAAGGGTGGTGAAATTTTTATCTTTGATATGGGCAAACCGGTAAAGATACTTGATTTGGCTAAAAGGATGATAAGGCTATCTGGGACAAACAACGTAAAGATCGAATTCACAGGATTGAGAAATGGAGAGAAACTCTATGAGGAACTCCTAAACCAGGCAGAGCATACAAAACCTACTCATCATGAGAAAATTATGATTGCTGATGTTCGTGAATATGAATATCAGCAGGTTACTCAAATGATTGATATTCTTATAAGGTCATCATACGAATATGATGATATGAGTACAGTGAGGAAGATGAAGGAGATAGTTCCAGAATTTCAAAGTATTAACTCCCCATTTGAGGCAGTAGACAGAGTGCTGGAAAAAGTTTCAAAGGAGTCTTAAATAGACTCCTCTGTTTTTAAATTCCCTTGCATATCACATAGCTTAGTGTAATAGCCATTTTGAGCATATAGAGTGTCGTGCTTGCCCGACTCAACAATTTCTCCATCTTTCAATACACATATTTTGTCTGCATTCTTTATAGTAGACAGTCGGTGCGCAATTATAATTGTTGTGCGATTCTTCATTAGCTTGTCTAATGCTTCTTGGACCAACCTCTCTGAGTCTGTGTCGAGGGCAGAGGTTGCTTCATCCAGAATAAGAATTTCGGGATTCTTTAATATTGCTCTGGCAATACTAATTCTTTGTCTTTGCCCTCCAGAAAGTTTACCACCGCGATCGCCTATATTAGTTAAATAGCCTTTTTCGGTAGCCATTATAAATTCGTGTGCGTTAGCAATTTTGGCTGCTTCAATTATTTGACTTTTGCTTGCCTCTTTAACGCCAAATGCGATGTTGTTATAAAATGTATCATTGAAGAGTATTGGGTCTTGATTAACATTTCCCATTAATGATCTTAGGTCATTGATTTTGAAATCTTTTATATTTATATCATCAATATAAATTCCACCTTTTTGTATGTCGTAGAATCTGGGCAGTATATCGGCCATAGTGGATTTGCCCGAACCTGATTGACCTACCAAAGCTACGGTTTTGCCTTTCTCAATAGTTAAGTTTACACCTTTTATTACCCAATCATTATTATATTTGAACCAGACATCTTTATAATTGATGTCTTTAGTAAAGGATAAGACTTTGGGCTCTTGAGGATCAGTAATAGTGTTTTTAGCATCAAGTATTTTGTCAATTCTTTCCATAGATGCCAAACCTCTTTGAACTGCGTATGCTGACCTTGAAAATTCTTTAGCCGGATTGATGATGCTATAAAATATGGTTAGGTAATAAATAAATGTTGCAGCGTCAATTATACTGTTGTTCCCAAGAATTAATGAGCCTCCAAACCACAGTACAATGGCAATTGTAATGGTTCCAAGAAACTCACTCATTGGATGTGCAAGCTGTTGTCTGCGTGATATTCTGTTAGACATCTTTCTGAATTCCTTGCTTCCTGAATGAAATCGTTTGGATATTTTGTCTTCTGCAACAAAAGCTTTTATAATTCTTAATCCACTAAGTGTTTCTTCTATTTGCGACATTAGCTCACCCCACTTGTTTTGTGCCTCAAATGAGCTCCTTTTGAGATTTCGGCCAACTCTGCCCATTATAAATCCCATAACCGGAAGAATCACCAAAACAAATAGTGTTAACTGCCAGCTAAGGATAGTCATTGTTGTTAGATAAATAATAATGAGAATTGGATTTTTAAAAAGCATATCCAAAGAACTCATTACGGAGTTCTCTACCTCATTGACATCTCCCGAAATTCTTGCTAGTATGTCGCCTTTTCTTTCTTCAGAAAAGAAGCCCAGAGGCAAAGAGAGTATTTTGTCGTTAATGTTGTTTCTAATGTCTTTTACTACTCCCGTGCGTATTGGTATTATAAAATATGAGCCGAAGTATGCCGTGGCCGTCTTAAAAAAAGTCATTACTATTAAAGCTATTGCTAACATCATAAGTGTGTAACTGCCTCCGTAAGTCTCAATTAAAGATGTGACATACCAATTCACATTATTAAGAACTACATCAATAAATGCGTTGTCAGTACCTTTCCAAGGTATAAATTCAAATGTTTCTTTGTTAACCTTAAATAGTACCTGTAATATTGGTATTATTGTAGCAAGTGAAAATACATTTAATACAGCTGTTAAAAGGTTAAATAGAAAAGCCAGAAATACATATTTCTTATATGGCGGTAAAAATCTTTTTAAAATATGAATAATACCTTTCATCAATAGTAAAGTTTGAAATTTTGCGCAAGATACACATAAATTGTGATTTTATATTCACCGACTCATCTTGAACTTATCTATAATAAGTAGTCTTATATTATGAGTAAACATGGTTGGTATGTATATATATATTTATAGTGGCTCGCCACCAACTTTTGGATTAAGTCTGATTCATTAATATAAAACTACATGATTGATATCAAGAAATAAAGGGATTGGCAGTCGCTACCAACAGCAAAAGTATAGCCTGTCTCGTCTTGAAACCGATGAAGAGTCAAATTGATTTAAAGTTAAAGTGAATTTAAAACAGTATAGGGAAAAGGGTCTTTACTTGAATTGTGTTTACAAGTGATGTAATTTTTGTACTTGACAATGAAGTTTAAATTCCACTTTTTTCGACACGATACAAGTTTTATTTATTAGAGTTAAAGAGGCTGTTTGTTTTTATTTTTGAGCTAAATTTGAAAGAGAGTGATTTTATTTAGAAAAAAGGTGATTTTTCTTGATTTTTTATTTATCTGATAATCTTGACATTGCTGTATAGTCTTGAAAAAAGATCAAATTTATTCGAAAATAATTAGCGATTTTGTTTGCACGGTAAAAAATAACCTCTATCTTTGCACCCGCTTTTGGAAGGAACACTATCCGGAGCGAA
>CAZSBA010000069.1:0-7458 GCA_964605035.1 uncultured Proteiniphilum sp.
TTTTGAATTATATAATTATGAAGTACTTTTGTAAGAGTATTTAGTGGAGAATTATAAAATAGTATGAAAGATAATAACTTGGTTCGTATAAATAAGTATTTCAGTGAAGTAGGCTATTGTTCACGTAGGGAGGCCGATAAATTGATTGAGCAAAGGCGAGTTACCATAAACGGTGTTATTGCAGAGATGGGTAGCAAGGTCTCATATAACGACGAGGTTAAGCTAAATGGGATGCTTATTACTGCTAAAGGTAAGGCTGAAGGCAAAAAAAAGAAGCATGTATATATAGTGTTTAACAAGCCTCGCGGCGTTGTATGTACTACTGATACAGAAAGAGAGAAGAATAATATTATAGATTATATTAATTACCCTGAGCGTATCTTTCCTATTGGAAGGCTTGATAAAGATAGCCAAGGTTTAATTTTATTGACTAGCGATGGGGATATAGTGAATAAAATACTTAGAGCGGGTAACAACCATGAAAAGGAATATTTAGTAAAGGTGAAGCATCCGATAACAAATGTTTTTATTCAAAAAATGAGCAGTGGAGTACCAATTCTTGGAACAATCACAAAAAAGTGTCATGTTGAGAGGATTGATAGGTTTAGATTTAAAATTATTCTTACTCAGGGACTTAACAGACAGATTAGAAGAATGTGTGAATATCTTGGCAATGAGGTAGTTGAACTGGAGAGATATCGTATAATGAACATCGATTTGGACGTTTCACTGGGCAAATGGCGTCACCTGACAGATAAGGAGCTAAACGGCATCTTTAAAATGGTAAGATACTCTTCTAAAACAACTTTTAAATAGCTCATTAAAGTAATACTATTTATAGCTTAAACATAATCTAAGAAAATTGTGTTGTATTTAATTAGATAATCATAATAGTTTTATAATCATCAGACTATTTTAAATAATATGGCATATATAGATTATTATAAAATTCTGGGGGTTAACAAAAACGCGTCGGCAGATGACATAAAGAAGGCTTATAGAAAGCTTGCGCGAAAATTGCATCCCGACCTGAATCCGAATGATAAGGAAGCTCATAAAAAATTTCAGGAGCTTAATGAGGCTAATGAAGTGCTTAGTGATCCAGAGAAACGAGTCAAATATGATAAATATGGCGAGAACTGGAAACAAGGTGAGGAATATGAAAAAGCACAACAACAGTATCAGCAACAACGAGGTCAACAGCAGTGGGGAGGCCAGAGAAGTCAGACTTTCTATACTGAAGGGGATTTTTCGGACGAAGATTTTTCGGAATTTTTCCACTCAATGTTTGGTGGAGGATTTAGTCACAGATCAGGTGGTACCGACAGAAGGCAAAAGTTTAAAGGTGCTGACTATCAAGCAGAACTGCGCTTAACACTTCGCCAGGCTTCAAGAACACATCAGCAGACTTTAACAATAAACGGAAAAAATGTGCGTATCACTATTCCTGCGGGTGTAGCTAATGGGCAGAAGATTAAATTAGCCGGTTTTGGTCAGCCTGGACAGGGTAATGGCCCTAGCGGTGATTTATATATTACTTTTATTATTGAAGAGGATAGAGATTTTAAACGTCTTGGAGATGATTTATATGCCGAGATTAATGTTGATCTTTATACAGCAGTGCTTGGTGGTGATGTAATGATTAATACTCTTGAAGGACAGGTAAAAATGAATATTAAACCAGGTACTCAGCCAGGTTCGAAACTTAGATTAAAAGGTAAAGGATTTCCTGTATACAAGAAAGAGGATAGGTTTGGCGACTTATATGTATCTCTTAAAGTACTACTGCCTATAAATATTTCGACCGAAGAAAAAGAATTATTCACCAGGTTATCTAAAATTAGTAAGCGATGAACATACAAAGATTATTATATAGTGAATGCCTGAGAATTTATGAAGTGGAAGAATCTTTCATTGAGTCGCTGCACGAGGTTGGATTAATAAAAGTTTCTTACCACGAGGAAGAGAAGTTTATTGAGTATGATGAGTTGACTAACTTGGAGCAATTTATAAGATGGTATTACGAAATGGATATAAATGTAGAGGGTATTGATGCACTTCGTCATTTACTTGAAAAAGTAAAACTTTTGCAATCTGAAGTAGACCAACTTAAGAGCGAGTTGCAGTTTTATAAGTCGTTTATGTGATTCTAATTACTCGATACAGGATGATCAGCATTAACACTGTTTTGTTTTTTAGAGGCATTTGAAACATTAATTATTGCTTCTAAGCTTAAATGTGTTGTTGATTTCATTACGTCTAGGTTTAACAGAGTGATTATTAATAGTATTTGTTTGATAACAAATAGATTGATTATGGAGTTGTTTAAAAGAAAAGGTTGTGCCTTTTGCAAAAGGCACAAACCTTGTTGAGTATTAGAAAGTGATATAATAAAAAGTCTATGCCTCTTCTTCTTCCTCTTCAGCAGCAGTAACCTTTACATTAATAACACCTGAGTTATTATTCTTATCTTTTACAGTTACAGTTGTTGTACCCTCTTCAACACCTTTAATTGAAATTTTGTTGTTTGCCACAGTAACTGTAGCCTTTTCTGTATCTCCTGAAGTTGCGGTAAAAGGTGAAGTTCCGTTGTTAACCGTTACGGTATCTGTTGCCCCAACTGCTACTTCGACCGTTGCTTTATTGAACTTAAGAGCTACTTCCGTCTTCTCATCATCATCACAAGATACGAATGTAAATGCAACCAATGCCAACGATAGGCATAATAAACTCATGAATTTTGTAGTTTTTTTCATACTTCTTTAAAATTATAAATTAATAATTGAGCATCACGAAATGCAAATGCTCTTTATATAATATTAAATAGTGAGAAGTATTAAACCTTGCATGAGCAATAGTTAATATTTATGAATGTTATTATTAGTGTTTAGCTTAATAATGTTTATTATCATTATTTTGTTACAAAAGAAATCGTAAATAAACGAAGAGTGTTCGTCTATTCATCATAGGAATAATCTCTATCGGTTTGTCGATAGATTAATATTGGCAAATCTTAGCTATTTGTTGAAGTTGATCCTCAAACCAAGTCGCAAGTTGATGGTAAAAGGCCTGTCTTTGTAAATTGTTTCTAATTCGCTGTTGTTTTTAAAATAATAAGCAACACCAGGTTCGGCATATAATCCAATATAATCTGATATTCGATACTCAATGCCTATTGCTGAATTAATGGACCACTGTAATTGTTTTGTGGATATCTTTTCGTTTGTGCTTGATTGCAAATTGTTATCAATATAATAATCTGACAACAGTTTACCGGCTATGTTTTTCTCAACTAGTCCGCCTGCTGAGATATAAGTAGTGAAATTGCTGTTTTGCCATAATTTATAATCGATATTTAATGGTATACCCATATAATGAAGAGTTTGCCGATCGTCGTAGAAATAATTGAAACTTTCGGAGCGGAGTTTAGATTGGAGCAAGGAATAAGTCAATCCACTAGTCACACCCCATCTTTGGTTGATGCCATATCTGAAAGTGAGTCCTACTGTTATCGGAAGACTGTGTTCAATTTGGGTGTGTGCACTTCTGTCATCATAACGCGAAAGAAAATCATATTGATCTTCAACTGCTTCCTTCATTGCAAAAGTTCCGTATCCGGTGAATGTTGCATCAGAACCGGAAGAGATGTTAGACATAGCCAAATTAGTCTGCCATTTATTTTGATTTTTACTATTATTTTTAGTTGATAGTGCTAAAAGTTGGTCGTTGGTCTGAACAAGAGTTTCCTCTTTAGTTTCTGTTACTTCTGCTGTTTCTATCTCTTCTATTATTTCCGAGTCATTATTTTTGATAACCTCTTCTTGCACTCTTTTTATTTCATTTGGTTCTACCTGACTATGGAGTTGTTCTAAAACGTCTTGAATTTGTTGCCTCGTATTTGTCTTGACTATGTTTTCTGCTACAAGTATATCTGTAACTTGTTTCTCATCAACTATTCTGATGGATGATGAAGATTCTGATGACTGTTTATTTGTAGAAATACTTTCGGTATAACTGTATGTTTCAGGTAAAGTATCTGAATTGAACGGTCTTAAAAGTAATATCATAAGAGTAGCTAGTGCCACAGCAGCACTGCTTAGTGACCATATTACAAGTTTTCGTCTTCTTGAGTTGATGTGCACAGGTGTTGATGTGGCAACAAGCTCTCTGATGCCTTCCCACAATCCTTCAGGTGCAGGCTCCTCGTGGCGTTCCATCTGAACACGCAACTTATCTTGCCATTTGTCGTTCATATTGTTTATTTTTTAACCTGTACGATTCTATTTTCTTAACTAACAGCCCTTTAGCTCTATGATACTGTGATGCTGAAGTGCTTTCGGAAATGTTTAAGAGTATTGAAATTTCTTTGTGACTTTTTTGCTCTAAGACATATAAATTAAATACTGTGCGGTAGCCAATAGGTAATGATTGTATCATTTCTAAAATGGCGGAGGTGGGAATATCGTCAAAATCGGGCTCCTGATCATCTGCAAGTTCAGGCAATTCCCAGCTTGGCAGGTTTGTGAGTTGTATTTTCTCTTTTTCTTTTATGTGTCTTAATGCTTCGTTTATTACTATTCGAGACGACCACGCTCTTAAAGATCCTTTCCCTTTAAACTCAAACTTCTCAATTGCCTTGAATATTTTTAGGAAGCTTTCCTGTAAGACATCTTTGATATCCTCTCTGTTTGATATATAGCGAGAGCATACCGCAGTAAGATACCCGGCATTATTATCATAAAAACTCTTCATGGCAATTTTATTGCCTTGCACTATTTGCTGAAGAAGTTTAACTTCTTTTTTTTCTTCTTTTGTCATTTACAGGTATAATCCTGAACCATTTACCAGTAATATTATTTCAATTAAATTAAAAAGGTTGCACCCTTATGCAAAGATACAACCTTATTATATAATTGATTATTGAATTGGGATAACACTTCTCTCGGCTGCAGCAAGAGAAGTAGAAGGTGTTGCAGTGCGTGTACGATAATCAAATTCAGCTGACTTAGTTGTGTTGAAAGATTTCCATATAAGTTTGAGTTTAACTGTTTCACCTTCTGTGTCGGGTAGATCATCTAGCTTAAAAGCAACCAGTCCGTCGCCTACTCTACCATTCACATCTCCGTTAGCATCGTGTTTAAACTCTACCTCGTAAGGATTATCAGGATTATTTGTTGGAACAAGATTCACAAAATGAGTAATTCCTTGTCCACTCCATATGGTTCTAAATCGAAGTGTGAGATATCCATCCTCTGCTATTGTTACCCAATCGTTTACAATTTCAACAGGATCGTTTCCATAAACTTCATCGTTTTGATCTCCCAAATTAGGAGCCATAGGTTTTGTTCTGATACTATCTATCCAGTTTACATGAACCGCTTTGTCATACTCGTCACTTGGATCGTCTAGCTCATTATAGTTTACCAGTGCTCTAACTTCCTTGGACCCAAAAGGGTGAGAGTTAAAGTTTGTAGGAAGCAGTGTTGTGTTGTCATCTAACTGAAGAAAAACAGTTTCATCTGCTGCCTCTTTTACAGTAACGAGCGCATTGGGATAATTTAGACTTAAATCATCATCGTCATTAAGACAAGAAGGTAAAATCAAAATACCCATCAACATAACTGTTGTTAAAAGAAATTTTGTAGTTTTCATAATTGCTTTATCGTTTTAAAATTGACATATAATCTTTCTTTATCTATTAAATAACTATTTGAAGTAAACCTTGCGTGAGAAATAGTTATTTAATGTAAAAAAAATAGAACTATTTCGTTAAGCTAAACGAGCAGATTACAAGCTTGCTAGTATTATGCCATAGCGAGAAAAAGTATAAATTTAGTGAAGATCAATTTTACATAATAGTATACCGATTTTAAATTAGAACAATACAACCATAAATTCTGTTTAACTAATGAAACTATTTTGTTTGCTAAACGAGCAGAAGTCAAGCTTGCTTAGATTATGCCATTGCAAGAAATAGCAGAACTTTATGTAACCATTAAAAAAATTTCATAATGAAGATAGGAGTAACAGGAGCAACAGGGCAGTTAGGAAAACTTGTAGTGGAAGAATTAAAGAAAAGGATTCCTCGTGATGAAATAGTAGCTTTGGTTAGATCACCCGAGAAAGCTGGCAAGTTAGGAGTTGAAACTCGTAAATTTGACTACAGCAATCGCGATGGGTTGACAGACTCAATTAAGGGAATTGATCGATTACTACTTATATCTAGTAATGAAATTGGACAACGAGCAAAACAGCATTTAAATGTAATTGAAACAGCTTGGAAAAATGGTGTAAAGTGGATTGTTTATACAAGTTTATTGCGCGCAGATAGTTCCTCCTTATCTCTAGCAAAAGAGCATTATACTACCGAAAAAGCAATAATAGATTCCGGTATAGATTATACTATTTTGCGAAATGGATGGTACACCGAAAATTACACAAACACAATAAGAAATGCTGTTGATGGTGGTGCTTATATAGGCAGTGCAAGTAATGGTAGAATCTCATCTGCTTCACGAGCAGATTTTGCAGAAGCAGCAGCTGTTGTTATTACTGATGAAATTCATAAAGGTAAGATTTATGAGTTAGCTGGTGACGATTCATATACTTTGCATGATTTAGCAGCCGAAATCTCTAAGCAAACAGGTAAAAAAATACCATATAAAAATCTTTCTGAAGGTGAATATATTGAGGCATTAAAAAGTTTTGATATGCCTGGTCCTTTGGCTGAAGCTATAGCAGGATGGGATATCTCTGCATCAAACGATGATTTGTATGATAACTCACAACAGCTATCACAATTGATTGGAAGACCCACTACTCCACTCTCTGAATCGGTAAGAGAGGCTTTGAAATAATTACTTGTAAATATATTCACATGTTTCGAAGAATTTGTTTATCTATTTTACTTGCTGCTTTAACTATATTTTTAGGTAAGGCACAGCATATGCCCTTTGATAGTTGGGGTGTAGGCATTAATGCCGGCTTATATGGATTTGGGGTTCAAGGAGCTACTTCTTTGTCGCCTAACTTCAAGCTGAGAACAGGAATAGATTATTTTACATATACAGATAAGGAAAGCAGAGAATTTGATGTTTCTGTAGAGTACAGTGGTTATCAAGCAGATACCCAAGCAAGGATTACAGATACAAAAATTACATTTCCAAATTTTAAGTTGATGGCTGACTTTTACCCTATGCCTAATGGCGTTTTTTCTATTACTGGTGGCTTCTACTTGGGTAACAACAGAGCCTCTACAAATGGTATAGTTGATGGATATGAGGCTTTAGTTGATTATTTGGGAGAAAAGCCCGTATTGACGTATGAAGACATAGAAATAACACCAAATGATGATGGCAGTTTTGATGGTAAACTTGAAATGGGTAATGCCATAAAACCTTATTTTGGAATTGGAGTTGGAAGAACAATACCACGTAACAAAGTGGGTGTTAGATTTGA
>CAZSBA010000069.1:7558-11938 GCA_964605035.1 uncultured Proteiniphilum sp.
GGTTCTTTTTATGAATCGGACTGGGAATTGGGTGGAAAGACATTATTTCTTAGTCCCGAAAGAGATGGCATGTATGCCACTATAACGAAACTAGAGAAGCCTTCTGTAGTAATTTTCAATCACCTTGGTGAAATAGTTAATGGAGTTGAAAGTCAACAGTATGAAAAAGGAGCATTTGAAAAATATCAATTAAATGAGGCAGATGGAATCACAACATTAACTATTTCGGTTGATATTGTTGATGAATATGAACAAAATATGAACGAGGGTTTTACCAAGGGTTTGGAAGAGGTAAAGAGGATTGCTGAAAACAACCGACAATCAAATAATTAATAATAAACACATCAGTCTTTATTAAGAGTATTACAATTTTAGAAATTAATATTTAATATTCTTAAAAAGGACTCTGTTCTCTCGTGCTTCATTTAGTCGTGTTAGAATTTTATCGCGACTGTAATCGTCATACTCTGATATTTCGTTTCCCATGAGCATACTCAACAATAAACGAAGCTCTTCGTTTGAAAACTGTTGCATAATTTCATTGAATGGTTCTTTTGAACCTATTTCGAAACGAATAAAAGCTAAACGCGATTTTGCAGTGGGAAAATCGGGTGCTATATCTAAAAGTTCTTCAAGATACTCAGCTGCTTGAATATACTTCTCCTGAGCAACACATATATTTGCTAATCTATCGAGAATATCTTCATTTTCTTCAGAAATTAATGATGCTTTTATATAGGCACTTTCGGCTTTTGTAAAATCATTTTCATTAAACGCAAGCTCACCCTCCAACATGTAATAGTCTAAGTTGTCTTTATCGGTTTCTGGTATTTGGAGGAACAATTCTTTTGCTGTATCATATTCTTGTTTACTAATATAAACACTTGCACGTTTGGCCATTATACCCTCACTACCAAACAGTTCCTCTTTAAGGTCTATAAGATTCATCATTTCGTCGTATAATTCTAAAGCGGCATACGCCTCCAATAAAGAGTCGTGAACAGATTCATCGTTTGGAGATAAGGATAAACATTTTCGAAAGAGTTTTATTGATTCTTGCACATTATCATTTAAGTATAGTGATAGTGCCTTCATTTTCATGGCCGATAAATCATCGTCCTTAATTGTTAGTGCAAAGTCGAATGAATCGATAGCTTTTTCATGTTGCTCATTCATTGAATATAGTTTTCCTATATTTACCCATGCATCAAATGAATAAGGGTCTATATCAAGAAGTAGATTGTTGTACACTATTGCTTGTGCCATATCCCCTTTCATTTCATAAGCATAAGCAAGATCTACAATAACATCAGCATTTGAGTCGTTTATCTTTAGACTTTCCTCAAAATATGCTATTGCACGATCGAATTTATCTACATCATTTAGTAAAAATCCTAACTCAGTAATAAAATAATAAAAATCTTCTTCAGGTAAATTCCTTTCCAACACCTTAATAGACATCTTCTCAACCTCATCAAATTCAGATAAATGCAAAAGCGCCTCTATCTTTAGCAACCAGTGGTCAAGATCGCTGTCGTCGGAGGTAAATCTTAAATAATCGAGAGCCTCTTCATATTTAGTAGAAAAAATAAGTAGTTTTGCCTTTGCAAGCATAAGCAGAGAGCTGCCAGGATGAATTTTTAATCCTTCCTCAATAAGAATCTCAGCCTCGTCTTGATCACCTCCACTACTATAATAATCTATCAACATAGCAAACTCATCGGCATCTAGATATATATTCTTGCCAAGAGCTTGCATATGCTCATATTTCTTCACTAGTGAGTCTAAATCCAGTTCGTTATCTTCCATTTTCACAGGATAATCTTACTTACCTTTCTTCCAGGAATCCCTGAGTGCTACTGTACGATTAAATACTAAATTATCGGGTGTTGAATCTAAGTCTATATTGAAATAACCTATACGCTGAAACTGAAACCTGTCGCCATGCTTTGCATCTTGCAGGTATTCCTCAACTTTACAATCTTTTCTTATTATCAATGATTCTGGATTCAAAAGCTCTTTAAAATCTTTATCTTTATCTTCTAATGGATCTTCCACCATGAAAAGTCTGTCATAAAGCCTT
The DNA here is from genome assembly GCA_964605035.1 of uncultured Proteiniphilum sp. Classification (GTDB taxonomy): domain Bacteria; phylum Bacteroidota; class Bacteroidia; order Bacteroidales; family Dysgonomonadaceae; genus Proteiniphilum. The sequence goes on from CAZSBA010000069.1 coordinate 9,642, forward strand.
ACCTCTGCATCTATACTGTGTGCAACAGAAACCCAATGGATAGTTCCTTTAACCTTACGATTTGCTTCAGGCATACCACTTTTTGTTTGAGGATCATACTCTGCATAAACCTCTATAATATTACCTTCTTCATCCTTTTTGCAACCGGTGCACTTAACAATATATGCACTTTTAAGTCGCACCTCACTACCTGGTGTGAGTCTGAAATACTTTTTGGGAGCATCTTCCATAAAGTCGTCTCTTTCAATCCATACCTCACGAGAGAACTTTAGTGTTCTACTACCCATTGTTTCATCTTCAGGATTATTAATTGTATCCATCTCTTCAACCATACCCTCGGGATAGTTTGTGATGATAAGTTTGATTGGATCAATCACTCCTGAAACTCTTGTTACCTTCTTATTTAAATCTTCACGAACGGCATGTTCAAGCAACGACATATCGTTAATACCGTCATATTTTGTATAACCAATAGAGTCTATAAAATTACGTATCGACTGAGGTGTGTAACCTCTTCTTCGCATTCCTGTAAGGGTTGGCATACGTGGATCATCCCATCCTGAAACTAATTTCTCTTGCACAAGTTGAAGAAGTTTTCGCTTACTCATCACCGTATATGTGAGATTGAGGCGATTAAACTCAATCTGTTTAGGACGATAATCACTATCGGCTAATTGATCTAAAAACCAGTCGTACAAGGGACGGTGCACTTCAAATTCTAAAGTACATAACGAATGTGTTACACCTTCGAAATAGTCTGATTCGCCATGTGCAAAATCGTACATAGGATACGCTTTCCACTGAGTTCCCGTGCGATGATGCGGGATATGAATAACGCGATAAATAATTGGATCTCGCATATGCATATTTGAAGAAGCCATATCAATCTTAGCACGAAGCACCATTGTACCTTCAGGAATCTCACCACTGTTCATTTTATGAAACAGTTCAAGAGTCTCTTCTATGGGACGGTTACGAAATGGACTTTCGATACCTGGTGTAGTAGGTGTGCCTTTTTGTTTGGCTATCACATCTGCCGGTTGCTCATCTATATAAGCTTTGCCTTCTTTTATAAGTTTTATGGCAAAATCCCACAGCTTCTGAAAATAATCTGAAGCATAATAAACATTTTTCCAGTGGAATCCTAGCCATTTTATATCCTCCATTATAGAGTCAACATATTCCAAATCTTCTTTTACCGGGTTAGTATCATCAAAGCGTAGATTGCAGTTACCATTATATTTTTCTGCAATACCAAAGTCTATACAAATAGCCTTGGCATGACCAATATGGAGATATCCGTTAGGTTCGGGCGGGAAACGAGTTTGTATTCTCCCATCATTATGACCTTCACGTATATCTTTCTCTACAATCTGCTCAATGAAATTGAGACTCTTTTTATTATCCTCCATCACTATGTATATTTTTTTGTTGTCTAGTTAAATTAAGACTCTTGCAAAAGGTGCAATATCGGGTGTCGCAAACTCCTTATCGAGGTATTTATAATAACCTGTTATTGCTACCATAGCTGCATTGTCAGTAGTATAAGCAAACTTAGGTATGTGAATTTTCCATCCATACTTTTGGCTATATTCTTCGAAAGCACTTCTAAGTGATGAGTTAGCAGAGACTCCACCTGCCACGGCAACTTCTTTTATTCTCATATCTTCAGAAGCTCTATATAGCTTATCCATCAAGATATCAATAATTGTTTTCTGCAAAGAAGCACAGAGGTCGTTTTTGTTTTTCTCTATGAAATCACTATCATTTTTAAGTTCATCTCTTAAGAAATAGAGAAATGAAGTTTTTAAACCACTAAAACTATAATCATAACCATCGATACGAGGTTTGCTAAATTTGAATTTGTGTGGATCTCCCATCCTTGCGAGTCTATCTACCACAGGACCGCCGGGATATCCCAATCCCATAACCTTAGCACACTTGTCGAAAGCCTCACCAGCAGCATCATCTATAGTTTGTCCTATAATTTCCATTTCATTATAAGATTTCACCAAAATTATCTGTGAATTACCACCTGATACTAGAAGGCAAAGGAAAGGAAAATTTGGTTGATTCCTATCATTCTCGTCCTCTTTAATATAATGAGCCAAAACATGTGCTTGAAGATGATTAACCTCTATCATAGGTACATTAAGAGCTGTGGAAAGGCCTTTTGCAAAAGAGGTTCCAACAAGAAGCGACCCAAGTAAGCCCGGGCCTCTTGTGAATGCAACTGCTGTTATTTCGTCTTTGGTGATGCCTGCCTGTTTTAATGCATCGTGCACTACAGGAATTAT
>CAZSBA010000070.1:0-8061 GCA_964605035.1 uncultured Proteiniphilum sp.
ATCAAATGAAAGAAAGTAATTTAACCAGAAGATCATTCCTGAAAACTTCTGCCGTAGCAGGGGCTGTAGGAGTAATTGGCACAGGTTCGGCAGGTTTCCTGTCGTCATGTAGTGGATCAGGTAAAAAAGGCGCAATTGTACCATTGCGTGAGCCTGGCACATATTATATACCAGAACTTCCTGATTTAGCTTCCGACGGAAAAGAGCTTAAAGCAGGTGTAGTTGGTTGTGGTGGCAGAGGCTCTGGCGCAGCAATCAATTTTCTTAATGCAGCCAATGGAGTTACTATAGTTGCATTGGGAGATGTATTTCAAGATAGAGTAGAAGGCCTTGCAAATAAATTAAAAACAGATTATAGCATAGATGTTCCCGAATCAATGCGTTTTGTAGGTTTAGATGCATACAAGCAGGTTATTGATAGCGATATAGATGTACTTATCGATTGTACACCTCCGTTTTTCCGTGCCGAGCATTTTAAATATGCCGTAGAAAAGAATAAGCACTGTTTCCTAGAAAAACCAATATGTGTAGATTCAGCAGGATACCGAACAATAGTAGCAGCTGCAAAACAGGCACAGGCAAAAAATCTTACAGTTGTAACAGGAACACAGCGTCACCATCAGCGTAGCTATGTTGAATCATTCAAGCAGATAATGAATGGTGCCATTGGAGAAATAACAGGAGGTGCTGTTTATTGGAACCAGAACATGTTATGGTATCGCGATCGTCAGCCTCAATGGAATGATTTTGAGTTTATGGTACGCGATTGGGTAAACTGGAAATGGCTATCAGGAGATCATATTGTAGAGCAGCATGTTCATAATATTGATGTATTTACATGGTTTAGTGGGCTCAAGCCGGTTAGTGCTGTAGGTTTCGGATCTCGTCAACGTCGTGTAACGGGCGATCAATATGATAATTTCAGTATAGATTTCACCATGGAAAATGGAATTCATTTACACAGTATGTGTCGTCAGATAGATGGATGCGCAAATAACGTAAGTGAATTCATTCAGGGAACACGCGGTTCATGGTCATCAAATGGTGGTCATGTAATAAAAGACCTAGCAGGAAATGTAGTATGGGAATATGATTATGAAGCAGAAAAGACCAACTTCAGTCAGACCGACCCATATACACTTGAGCACGTAAATATGGTGAACTGTATTCGCTCCAATAAGCCACTTGAACAGGCTTCAGAAACCGCTGTATCCAACTTGGCCGCAATAATGGGACGTGAGTCTGCATACACAGGCCAAGAGTCTACTTGGGATTCTATGACTGCATCTCCTCTGGATTATACACCAGCAGATCTTAATATTGGTAATATGGATATGTCTGGGTTTACAACACCCGTTCCGGGATCAAGTCAAAAATAAAAAATATTATGGGACTCGACAGAAGAAAATTTCTTAAATCATCAATAGCTGGATCAGCTGCTTTAGCAATAGGAGGATGCAATTCATTTGCATCAGCAGAATCAAAAGAAAACAGAACCTCTTCAAAGGCAAAACTAAATATATCATTTCAAGAGGGAACAGCACCGGGTGCTAGCCTAAAGGAGAAGTTCGACTTCATGGAGGAGCATGGAGTTGTAGGTTTTGAGCCTCACGGTAAGCCACTCTTGGCAAGAAAAGATGAATATATCGAAGCCCTTAAGGGTAGAAATATTAAGATGAGTGCCGTGTGTGCTGGTTTTGATGGATTTATCCTATCTACAGACCCCGAAATCCGCAAGCAATGTCGAGACAGTATGGCTCAACTGATTATTGCTGCAGGAGAAGTAGGGTCAACAGGTGTAATAATTGTTCCTGCATTTAATAGTCAGGTTCCTGTTATGCCTCACACACAGGAGACACGAGACTTTCTATGTGAGCAGTTTGATGAAATGGGAACATTAGCTCAGCAGCATGGCACAACAGTTATTTTGGAACCCTTGAACAGGGGAGAGGCATTTTATCTTCGCCAGGTAGCAGATGCAGCATCAATTTGTCGCGATATCAATAATCCCGGGGTTACATGCTTAGGCGATTTTTGGCATATGACATGGGAAGAAACCTCAGATTATGCAGCTTTTGTTTCAGCTGGTGAGTATTTGCAACACGTACATATGGCAAGTAGAAAACGTCGTAGCATGCCCGGTGAAGATGGTGAAGCAGATAACTATGTAGATGGCTTTAAAGCCCTAAAGAAGCTTGGATATGATAAGTATGTGAGTTTCGAGTGTGGTAGTCAGGGCGATCGTGAAGTTGTCGTACCGGCAGCTTTAGAGCTACTTCGTAAGCAATGGGAAGAAGCCTGATAAGATTCTAATTCTTCTAAATATATTTAAATGGGTAAGATGACTTTTTATAAGTTACTCTTACCCATTTTTCTATATCTTTGTGTCGAATAAATTTTATTTTTTTGTAGATGGAACGATTTATTAATTTCTTAGCCTCTTACAAAGGTTCTATTATATTAATGCTAATCTATGCAATTGGACTGGCATCTGCTACATTTTTAGAGAGTAAAATAGGTACAGAAGCAGCAAAAATGCTTGTTTACTATTCTCCCATTTTTATTTTTCTGCAATTGCTCTTAGTTGTTAATTTCATACTTATTCTTCTTAACAGTAAGTACATTCAAAAAAGGAAGTGGGCGTTAATCGTAATACACGTCTCACTTATTGTAATTCTAGGTGGAGCATTAACAACCTTTTTATTTGGTAAAGAGGGTCAAGTACATATTCGTGAAGGAGAAAGATCCAATCAGATGGTAATGCACACTTCCAAAGGAGTTAAAACCGAAGTTTTACCCTTCGAGTTAGAATTAGTTGATTTTAGATTGAATAGATATCCGGGGTCTCAGAGTCCCTCATCATACGAAAGCGATCTTTTAGTGCACGTAGATGGCAATGTTATTGAAACCTCAGTATATATGAATAATGTACTCGATATGAAGGGATATCGTTTTTTTCAGGCGTCATACGATCAGGATGAATTGGGTACGGTCTTATCAGTCAACAGAGATGTTGCTGGACGCGTAATAACATATACAGGTTATTCTTTACTGTTAATAGGTTTTCTTCTAATGTTTTTTCTTCCCAATTCCAGATTTCGCAAACTAGGTAAAGATTTGAAAGAGATTAGATATGCCTCTAAAGTAGTTACTATACTATTAATACTTATTATTATGCCTTTTAGGGGCATTGCTCAAAGTAGTTCAACTATACAAGCTATTGAGCAAAACAAGATTCCTCAAATGCATGCAAATCAATTTGGAGAGCTACCTGTGCTGTTTAGAGGCAGGGTAATGCCAATGAATACTTTCTCGTCAGAGATTTTGCGAAAACTGCATAAAGAGACAACAATTTTCAATCTTAATTCAGATCAATTCATGCTGAGTGTGTTAGCTACACCTCAAGATTGGATGCATATTCCTTTTATTGCAGTAAATGAAGAATATGTATCCTATCACAGTTATTTTGATAATCAAGGAAATTATCGATTGTTGTCGCAATTGCAAGATATTTATCATAAGCCTAATAGTGAGCGAACTGCTGCTGATAAAGACTTGATAAAACTGGATGAACAGATTAATATTTTTTATCTGCTTACATCCCACTCAATGCCTGGTCTATTTCCAAATCCAACCGACAGTAATAATTCGTGGCAAACTCCAAGTGAAGTTAACTCGCAACTGTTTAGTAATTATCTAACCGAGGTTGTAGATGCATTAAGAAGCGATGATTGGGTAAAGGCTGATAAGGCATTAAATCTAATTAAAAGTTATCAGATAGAAAATGATAATGCAAATCTTATAAATACAAAAAAGTTAAAGGCAGAGCTAAGATATAATCAATTAAATATCTTTAATAGTAATAAGCTAGGTTATTTTATACTTGGCGGATTGTTATTGGTGTTCTCTTTTATTCAACTATTTCGTAAACAAGAGTGGATAAGATTTATCTCCATATTTCTGATTATCGGAATCGTGCTTGTATTTATATATCATATGACAGGAATGGGGCTCCGTTGGTATATATCGGGCTATGCACCATGGAGTAACTCATACGAAACAATGGTTTATGTGTCGTGGGCCACAGTATTGGCGGGTTTTGTTTTCGGAAGAAAAAGCACAATAACCCTCGCACTTGCCACATTATTTGGGGGAGTAATTCTATTTGTATCTAGTCTCAATTGGATGGACCCTCAAATAAATACTTTAGTACCAGTGCTTAAGTCACCCTGGCTTATGTTTCATGTTGCGGTTATTGTTGCTGCCTATGGCTTTTTTGGAATTAGTTTCTTACTCGGTATTACCAATCTATCCATAATTGCATTTGCAAAGCAAACCACATTATTAACATATAGAATTAAAGAGCTGACAATAATAAATAATATGTCTTTACTGATTGGACTTGCTCTTATGACAATCGGAACATTTTTAGGTGCAGTTTGGGCTAACGAATCGTGGGGAAGATATTGGGGCTGGGATCCAAAAGAGACATGGGCACTTATTACTGTGGTTGTGTATTCAATTGTAACTCATGTTCATCTTGTAAAGAATTGGAATAATATGTGGTTATTCAATCTTCTCTCTGTATTTGCGTTCTCTTCGGTTTTAATGACCTATTTAGGTGTAAATTATTTTTTTAGCGGAATGCACTCATACGGACAAATGGATAGTGCTTCTTCTGTTTTTATAAATATATCATTTGCATTTATTTTCTTTGCACTTCTAGGATATGCATCCTACATAAGAAGTAAAAAGAACTTCTTACTTAATTGATAAAATTAAAGATTATTATCTATGATACAATGGGGATTTATTGGCTGTGGATCGGTTACAGAAAGGAAAAGTGGACCAGCCTTTGGTAAAGTCGAAGGCTCAAAAGTTGTTGCCGTAATGCGGCGTGATATCGAAAAGGCAAAAGATTATGCTAAACGTCATGGTATTAAAAAATATTATGGCGATGCTGATGATTTAATTAATGATTCTGAGGTAAATGCCATCTATATAGCCACACCTCCAGGGTCTCATTATAAATATGCTGTGGCCGCAATGAAAGCAGGTAAGCCAGTCTACATAGAAAAGCCCATGGCAGCATCTTATGACGAATGCGTAAAGATAAACAGAGTTTCTGAAGAAACAGGAGTTCCTTGCTTTGTTGCCTACTATCGCCGCACGTTGCCCTATTTCTTAAAAGTAAAACAACTTATTGATGATGGTAAGTTAGGTGACATCTCAACTATACAGATAAGTTTTGCAATACCTCCTTACGCAACAGATTATGATAGAGAAAATTTGCCATGGAGAGTAAAAAAGGAGATTGCAGGAGCCGGATATTTCTACGATCTGGCATCTCATCAACTCGATTTACTAGATTTTATCTTTGGAGAAATTGAAGAAGTGCATGGGTTCTCTAATAACAATGCTGGTTTATATGAAGTTGAAGATACTGTCTCTGCTGCATTTAGCTTTAAGAGTGGAGTTGTAGGTAGTGGCAGTTGGAGTTTTGTTGCACCCGAATCAACTCGCACAGACCGAATTTATATTGTCGGAACAAAAGGAAAACTAGTTTTCTCTAGCTTCGAGTTTACTCCAATTCAATTAGAAACTCCAGGCAACAAGCAGGAGTTCTTATTGGAAAATCCCGAAAACATACAATTCTATTTAATTCAAAGCATAGTAAAATACTTAAATGGTAAAGGAGATATCCCTGTAAGTACGGGCTTATCAGCTACTCGCACAAACTATATAATGGATAAAATCTTAGGGTAGAACTAATTAATATCTTCCCTTAAAGATTGTTGGATTAATAGTAAGACTAACATATGCCCAGTCTTGCCACGAGTCTGTATTTCCCGGTCTGCCTTTTGCAATTGGCATTGCATCTGTAGCCAGCATAAATGAGTAGCCACCTTCAAACATTATATATTTACGGATAGGGTAGGTGAATTTGAAATCTATTTCAGATCCTAAATTCTTTTCATCGCTCCCATCAACATCAATATATTTATCAGAATTGAAGTGATGATAACTTAAATCTAATTCTAGCTTTTTGGTGGCTTTCCATTTAAATCCTATGTATTTATGAAATACACCATAATAGTCATTCCCCCTGAAGTAGTCCATTGCACCCATAAAGGAGTGATTAGATCTGTAAAGAAGATCCATGTAAGATTTCTTTTCCGATTCAGGATCCTGGCCGGGATGAAACTCAGTTCCACCGTAAATAGATAAAATAGGAGCTATTTTGTATCCACCTCGCAGTGCCAGCATATAAGCACTTAAATCCTGACTATTCGCATTAGTTCCCATTTGGTAGTATGCTGTTCCCATTATATTCCACAAACTGTTTTTAAAACCAATATTTGTTCCCATTGTTTGCAAATACACCTTATCCGAAACAAGAGGTTGTGCAGAAGGATCGCCAGTTTCAAACCCTAAATTAACAAAAAGCGCAGATGCACTAAATCCGCTCTCATTGTGGTATTGATACCATATTGTTTGCATGTTCTGGTAAGGCTGTCCAGTAGGAATATAGTAAGTGCCAGAGTTTGTTAGCACTCTCGATTGATTATAAGCCAATACTAAGTGCAGAGTGTTAAAATTGTTCTCAAAACCTAGTTTCAGAGCATCGTGCCAAATTCCTGTAGGAGTCCAGTTCGAGACCGATAGCATTCTACCATCATCATAATTAAGCGATTGCCTGCCTATTTTAACAAAAAAATCGTTGTGTTTAATCTGTGCCCAAGCTTCATTCAATGTAAATCTACCACCATCATTGTCATTTTGAACCTTTTGTCCCCATAAAGAAACATCTTGTGCGGCCATACGTGCCGATAAAAAACCATTATCAAAATTAAGTCCTAAACGAGCACGATTAGAGATAAATGCCGATGGGTCATCTGATTCTAGTCGAGGCTGGTTGTAACCATTACGATATTCAAATCGTGGGCGTAGATTAATGTCGATTGAGAATTCGCCACCAGCCTCTTCAAACTGTGCTTGTAGTTGATTGGGTATTAGCAGAGTCGCCAGAATAAAGACTACAATTAATCTCTTCATATATTATGTTTTTATGAATTTAAAATGCTTTATAAGCAAAGATAAATGTTTTTCGATTAAAAACTATTAATCTTAATAGTTTCGTTTGGCATGTCTCCAAATCTGCCAAGAATTAACTAAGTTCTGCCATAAAACATAAGCACCGGGGCCAAGTGTGGCAAGAGGATTCAGGTATGTTTGAGTGAGCCATATTGCAAGAACAGTGTTTTTCTGACCTAATCCCTGTCCTCCCGCAACTGTCCTGCCATACCTCTTTCCAATTTTTCTTCCAAAATAAAACTGCAATAAACAAAGCACAAGTGAAGTTGAAGCAATTATAATCTCAAGAGTGTAATTTCCATCATCCTGTAGCCTTATATATTGTGTTATATTTCCTATTACAATAGTAAGCGCTGCTGCCCAAATATAGAAAGATATTATCTGTGCCGATTGAATTTTTTTATGAACCACCGGAGCAGCCTTTTGTACTGCAAGAGCAATAATAAATGGAAGAATCAAAATGGGTATAACACTTGTAAAAATATGCCAAAAAGATGAGGTTAAGCTAATGCTGCTGTCTGTTCTACCAATAAAGGATAGAAAAACCGGACCAATTATTGCTACTGATAGGTTACTTATAATAGAATATGCTGCTGTTACAGAGATGCTACCTCCTAGTAAACCGGCAACTACTGGTGCCGATGTGGCTGTTGAGGTCAAAACGCATATCATAGCTGCTTGAGCCAACACCTCATTTACAGGTCGTAGAAGAAGGTAAATTGCTGCGCTGCCCACATATTGAATTGCCAGAAGAATATAGTGAAACTTTGTTAGTCTTATATCACTCATGCTCACCCGGCAATAAGAAATAAACAGCATTAAGGCTATAAGAAATGGTAGTATAGGTGAGAGAATTGAAAGTTGCTTGTGGAATACAATTCCCAAAACCATGGCTATGGGAAGCAAATATTTTTCAAGAAACTTTTGCATACTTAATTATAAAAAGTTTGGGGAGTGTCTGAAGTC
>CAZSBA010000070.1:8161-11795 GCA_964605035.1 uncultured Proteiniphilum sp.
TAATATCCTGCTAAAGAATATTCAATACCTGTTCTTTTATTTGTTCTAGCTCATCTTTCATTTGAACTACAATCCGTTGCATACCCGACTGGTTAGATTTAGATCCCAGCGTATTAATCTCACGACCAATTTCTTGTGCAATAAATCCAAGCTTTTTTCCTTGCGATTTATTCTCCTTAAGAATTTCTTCAAAAAAGTTTAGATGATGAGCGAGGCGTGTTTTCTCTTCATTAATATCAAGCTTCTCCAGATAGTAAATAATCTCTTGTTCAAATCTGTTTTTGTCGTGCTCTATTCCTTCCAGGCGACTTAATTCTTCTAAAATACGGCTTTTTACTTTCTCAATTCGTTCTCCTTCAAAAGGTGCAATATCAGATAATAGACTTCTAATATTACAAATTTTCTCACAAAGCACCTTTTCCAGCATATTACCCTCCTGCTCGCGATACTGTACTAGGTTTTCCACGGCCTCATTTATAGCCGCTTTTATAACATTCCACTCTTCTTCGTCTATCTCTTCAGTCTCCTGTTTCATTACATCAGGAAGCCTTAAAAGCACACTAAACCAATCCTCAGGCACTGGTATGCCCATTTCATTGGCCGACTGTTCTATATCATTTCTATATTGATTGATAACATTATAATCTATCCTGGAAGTAACATCTTTAACAAATTGCTCTACGTTTATTGTCAGGTCAACTTTTCCACGTTCAAGCAGCCCCGAAAGCGAGTTACGAAGCTCTATCTCTTTAACACGATATACAACAGGTATACGCGTATAAAGATCAAATTGCTTACTATTAAGAGATCTTATCTCTATGGTTACTTTCTTATTTGGGAGTTCAGCTACAGCTTTACCATAACCCGTCATCGAATGCGTCATCTTTATCTTATTTTTATACAAAGATAAAGATTTTGATCGATTTTATTAAGTTGTAGAGGTTTAAAGTTATTTGCAGATATGATAAACAGTTACTATCAAAAGAAACAGCTAACAGAATCAGGCATTTTCCTTGTGCGAATTCTTCATCTTCTCCTGTTTAAGTCTTAGTTCTTCTCTATCACGTTCATCTGCCATATTAAGAAGTTTGCGTGTCTCCACCAAATTTGATATCAGAATAACAACACACGCCAGAGTGGCAAGATATCTTATCGATCCTGGTATAAAAACCTCGAATATAAGAATTGTTACTATTAGCATTCGCACTTCGGTTGGACCAAATATTCCTGAATCTATTGAGTATTGTCCCCCAATTTTGTAGCGTAATTGTGCTGTAATCATTTCCCATCCATATAGAACAACAAAGAAGAATCCTGTATACTTCCAAATGCCGGGTGCATAAATAGTAAATCCGGTACCAATAAGTATAGTTCCAACCCAGTCTACAGTAACATCAAGAGAGAAACCATACCATTTACGAGGAGTATTTCTATAATAAGCTAGTCGTCCATCCAATGAATCTCCAAACCAATTTATGGCAAATCCAATTATAGATAACAGCAACCAATACCTATTAATATATGCCCCAAAAACAAAACTTGCAGCTACCATAATATTGCCAAATAGCCCAATTGCTGTAAGGCCGTCTGAGCTAATCCACGAAGGGATCTTCTGAACCAGAAAAGCTATTGTTTTTTGCTCCCATCCACGTAGTATATTAGTTCTTTGTCTACCGGTTGATATAAGTCTAAGCGACTTAGCCATTTTTAATTTATTGATATTCATATAGCTGCTCATTTTTCATTATTTGTTAAGGTCTAACCCTCACTCTATACAAAAGTAACTAATAAAATTTGATGTTGCGAATTTGTTACGAAAAAAAACTTTTTTTGCATATTTTATACTCCAATTCAAATCAATTTTTATGTAAGTTTGTAACATGAAGAAGCTATTCAGTTCTACGCAAATTGAAATATATAAGCCGGAGTTTTCACCTATGGAAATTCCCTTAGCGGGTGATGTGGCCGCAGGTCCGTTTACCAATGTAGACGATTTTGTTAGCGAGCGTATCGATTTGAATAAGTTGCTTATCAGGCATCCCGAGGCAACCTTTTATGCTAAGGTCAAAGGAAGCTCAATGAACGAAGACTTCAACGATGGCGATCTTCTGGTGGTAGACAAGGCCGAAGAATGGTCTCATGGCCGAATAGCACTCTGCTACCTCGATGGTGAGTTCACAGTCAAGCGTATCGAGATAGAGAAGGGCATATGCAGACTAATGCCTTCTAACCCCAAATTCGAACCTATCACCATCACTTCCGAAAATACCCTGGTTGTTTGGGGTATTATACTCTATTCGATAAGAAAACATAGTTGATTTTTGTTATATAAAGGTAGTTATAATAATAAAGTAGTAGCTCTGGTAAAAAAATGGTAGCTCTGGTAGATTGCAATAATTTTTATGCATCCTGCGAGAGGGTTTTCAACCCCTCTTTAATTGGTCGCCCCGTGGTTGTACTTTCCAACAACGACGGATGCGTTATTGCCCGTAGCAACGAAGCCAAAGCTGCAGGAATCGATATGGGTGTTCCTGCATTTAAGGCTGCAGAGTTGTTCAAAAGGCACAATGTAGCGGTCTACTCAGCCAATTTTGCCCTTTATGGAGATATGAGCCGCAGGGTGATGAGTGTTTTATCAAACTTTACTCCCCACCAAGAGATCTACTCAATAGACGAGTGCTTTCTTCACCTGTCGGGTATTCAGGAGGATATGAGGGAATACGGACTTAAAATCAAAAATAGCGTTTTTCAATGGACATCTATTCCCGTAGGCATAGGCATTGCTCCCACAAAAGCTTTAGCTAAAATAGCCAATCGAATAGCAAAAAAGTATCCGTCGCAAACCAATGGCTGCCATGTTATAGATACCGAAGAGAAGCGGCTCAAAGCTTTACGATGGCTCTCTATTGAAGATCTATGGGGTATAGGCCGCAGCAGTGCAAGAAAGCTTCATGCCGAGGGGGTCAGCAAGGCAATAGATTTTGTGCAGATGCCCGAGTCCTGGGTGCGAAAGCATATGACCATTACAGGAGTAAATCTTCAACGCGAACTCAAAGGTATGCCTTCAATAGAGCTTATTGATGATAGTGAGAAATCTAAAAGTTTTTCTGTTACCCGAACATTCGAAAAAGATCATGATACATTCGATGAGGTGAAGGAGAGAGTGATAACATTTGCATCACTAGCTGCAACTAAATTGCGTGCACAGCAATCGCTTTGTCGCCGCATACAGGTTTTTATACAAACCAATTTTTATAGAGACAGCGAAGAACCCATAGCCAGAAGCGTTGAGATAAGATTGCCATATCCCACTTCATCAACCCTCGAAATCGCAAAGTTTGCAGTGGCAGGGTTAAAGCAAATATACGAACCTCATCGTCGCTATAAGAGGGCAGGGGTTACTCTTTATGACTTCATCGATACCCAAAACCTGCAACCTTCTCTGTTCCCCGAGATGAATACAGATCCCCGTCACATAAAGCTTATGGAGGCTATGGATAACATCAACAGGCAAACCAAAAGTGGTGTTAGAATAGCTTCAAGAGATGCACAAACATTTAAAATGCATCGCAACCATCTCTCAAAAGAATATACTACCAATATAAATGATATTCTGGAGGTTAAATGTGATTAA
>CAZSBA010000071.1:0-2236 GCA_964605035.1 uncultured Proteiniphilum sp.
GCATCAGGAAGACCATTTTTATCATGCTTTCCTGAGTACCAATCGCCCGATGTGGTGCCAGCATTATATTCATGTAGTGGTTCTTTACCATGCCATCCATGTATCTCGCTATATTCAATCTGGTCTTGTAAATGTGTGTGAGCAGACATTATAAGTACATTTTCATAATCTCTCAACAGATCAAATACTCTCTGCCGATCATTTAGTCTATAAGAATTTCCTGAATTATCTTTCATGTGAATATGCTGTGATAAAACTACAAGCTTATCTTTAGGCACCTGCTTTAAATTATTTTCAAGAAACAGTAGCTGATCTAACCTGTATCCACCCCAGTATCCCTTTTCATCACGCGGATCAGGATAAAGTATATTGTCAAGAATTATGAAATGAGCGTTACCATAATTGAAAGCATAATTTGCACTACCAAAATTCATCTCAAATGTTTCATCCGAAAGAATATCAGATGGTGCATCAAAGTTCATATCATGGTTACCCATAACATTGTACCATGGCAACTCTAACTTTCGCATGCGTTCTTTGTAGATAGGCTGCAAATCTAGATTATCTCCAACAATATCTCCTAAACTAATACCAAACAGAGTACCCTCCCTTTTCTTTACATCATTAATTATCTTTTCAGTAAAATAGTCCAGATCCTGAAAAGAATAGGGCTGAGGATCTCCAAATACGATAGCAGTGAATTTTTCAGGTTCATTATACTTGTATAAAGGAAAATCGATAGAATTTGGAAGTTTACCTGTAGGTGCTACTCCTTTATATTTAAATTCTTCAGGAGAACCATCAGGTTTGTGATGAAAATAAAACTGAGGTATAAAATCTTCATTTACTGAAGTTTTGTATCCACTTGGTTTAATTACGAAAACTGTGTTGCCATCGTTTACAGTTATTGAGTAAAAGCCATTATCATCTGTAAGAACAACTTCTAATCCATTAGAAACTGCAACATTAGATATTCCTTTTTCACTTCTCTCTTTTCTTCCATTTCTGTTACTGTCTTCAAATACATATCCTTTGGCTATCTGCTGTGAATAAGCAGATAAGCCGATTAAAAGGAATATGTAAATCAATAAGTTCTTCCTCATTACTTTACAATTTATTTTGTTTCTTTAATCAAAACAATAAAACTATGCAAAAGTTCTTTTATATCTGTTACAAAAACGTGAAGATTTACCCAGTTTAATACTTAAATGTTGATTTCTTTTCAATGTCAGATGTATTTTCAATAGGAATCATAGTGAACCCCCATGTATAATCCTTATTTGCAGGAATACTATATTCAGGTAAAGGACGTGCTCCCCAACTGTTATATCCCGCAACACCCTGTTGCATCATGTCTACACATACTTCAACATAATTTCTCTGTATAATATCATTCAAATGAGTTTGGCGAGGTCTTCTATTCTCAGCTTCTTCCTCCGAACGATTTGCTATTTCTTCACTACTAAAGTTATTCCACTGGTACGGACGATGTTTTGCTTCTTCAGAATCAAAATCTTCTACACTATTTCGTAGTGCATTAAATCCAATTGTATTGTCTGCAACAATAAGAAGTCCATTTTTATCACCAGTCATAGCAACCCATCTTGTATCCGAACGATGACCATTCTCCTGTGGACGTGTATAAGGCACATACATATCTTCAGCAGTCGTTTTATATAGACCAACCTTAGAACCTGATGCTCTGTCAACATAATTTTCATCCGGTCCTTTACCAAAGTACTCAACATTATTCATAGTTTTAGGTAAACGAAATCTTACACCAATTCTAGGTACAGTTAAAGATGAAGATGCTTTTCTTGCAGCTGAAGCTTCTGGTGAATATGTTGCCGTAAGTGCTGCTTCAGAAGCCTCAATTGATCTCTCTTCCATATCTACTGAGTGATATTTTACATTAACATTTAATATACCAGATGGATAGATGTTGTATATAACGTTGTAAAGATTACCTGCAGCAAGTAAGTAGGTTACATCTACAATAACATTTTCTCCATCCTGTTGTGTTTTAGTATCTACAACATTGAAGTTTTTACTAGATTGTTTCCAAACCTGTAAACGATGTGGAGCTCCGTTACCATAATCGTTGTCGTTAGGGGCACGCCAGAAGTTAGGCTGTATCCCAAATCCTTCATTAAAATATTCCCTGCGGTTAACTTTATATGACGTTACTACACCAGTAGTTTTATCTAATTCAAAATTGACTTTCGAGGAAGATACT
>CAZSBA010000071.1:2336-11711 GCA_964605035.1 uncultured Proteiniphilum sp.
CCTTCAGAAATTATCTTCCCGTTTTCAGTGATATTATACTTAAATAAGTAGTTATCTGTATTCGAAAAGTATTGTCTGTTTATTACTCTAAATACACCTTTATCAATATTTACAGATTCAAAAGCGAAATTTTGATGAACGTATTTAACTTCATTTATTGCAGGGTGGGGAACTCTGTCTGGACCAACTATTCCATTAATAACAAAATTACCGTCGCTAGGTGTATCAATTCCATAATCACCTCCGTAAGCCCAAAACTTATTGCCATTCTCGTCTGTTTTAGCTATACCTTGATCAACCCAATCCCAAATATATGCCCCTTGTAGATTTGGATATTTGTAAATCGCTTCCCATTGAATATCAAGATTTCCATTTGAGTTACCCATTGCGTGTGAATACTCAGATGGCACAACAGGTCTGTCGCTGCCCTTAGAACCAATTTCTTCCAGCCAAGCAGCACTTGGGTATTGTGGCACATACATATCAGTGTTTAAATCCCATAATGATCTTTCATAGTTTACCGGACGGTTCATGAAATTTCTTTCTTGATCTTTTAAAAATCGGTACGTATGGAAAAAGTTTACTCCATTACCAGCTTCATTACCAAGTGACCAAAATGTAACAGAGGGTTGATTCTTGTTTCGTTCAAACATATTTACTGTTCTGTCCATATGAGCTTGCTCCCATTCAGGATGTCTAGAAGGAGATTTTTCGCCATAGTAGAGACCATGTGATTCAATGTTTGCTTCATCATATACATACAGTCCAATTTCGTTACAAAGCTCGTAGAAACGACGCGATTGAGGGTAGTGGGAAAGGCGAACCGTGTTTATATTGTTAAATTTCATAATCTCAAAATCCTTACGCATTATATCTTCTGTCACATAATGTCCGGTTTCAGGATTAGTTTCATGTATGTTTACACCTTTAAGTTTAATAGGCTGGCCATTTACCAAGAATAATCTGTCTTTTCTGTCACCTGTTGTAACAGTTTTTATCTCAAGTCTACGGAATCCAACAGGGTAGGGGACAATCTCTCCATATTCTTTACCCTCATCGGTAACCGTTATTAAAAGTTTATATAGATTAGGGTGTTCCGATGTCCAGGTTTCAACATTATCTATATCAGCTTTAAATCTAATTGATGATTCTCCACCTCTTTGTATTCCAATTGGTTTAGTTTCTGTGAGTACTTTATTACCGTCCGAATCAAGTAATTCATATGTAACATTTGCATATGATACATTCTTACCATAGTTTCTAACTGTTGTTTCTAATTCAAATATTCCATTCTCGTAACTATCATCCAACGTTGATTTAACTCTGAAATCACGTAATGAGGTTTTAGGTTGAGACCATAAGAACACATCGCGTTCAATACCGCTTATTCTCCAAAAGTCTTGTGCCTCAAGATATGAGCCTGTGCTCCACCTAAATATCTTTAAAACCAACGAGTTCTTTCCAGTATTTACATAGTTACTAATGTTAAATTCAGCACTTGTTTTTGAGTCTTCGCTATAGCCAACCTCTTTTCCATTTATATATACATAAACACCTGATTTTGCTCCATCCAGATTTAAAAATATTTCACGTTCATCCCAATCAGCAGGAATGTCAATCTCTCTGCGATAAACTCCTACAGGATTCATTTCTGGTAAATATGGAGGTTCCATTTTTGGGAATCGAGTTATAGGATCGCGTTCTACGAATTCATAAGGGTGATTAACATATAATGGTGTTCCAAATCCCTGAACTTCCCAGTTCCCAGGTACTTTTATATCGCTCCAATCTTCTAATGAGACAGTTGAGTCTGTTACATTTTCTGGAAGTTGTTTATAACCATCAACAAAGTAGAATTTCCAAGTACCATTAAGCGATATATAGTATTTACTATCTTCAAATTTACTATTAATTGCTTCACTTTTGTTTTCAAATGTCATAAATTGAGTTCTTGGGTACTCTTTATTTACCTTTACAACATTTACATCTTGCCAATAAGGTTTAGTTCTTTCTATAGAAATTAAATTATATTCTTGCGCATTTATATTAAAAAAGCATACGAAGCTTAATAATGCAGCAATCATAAAAGGTTTCATCTTCATTATTATATAGTTTTGTAGTTAATATATTTTTATCAAATTATTTTTTTCTTATTTCGTCTAGCAATATAGTAGCTAAGCGACTTGTTCCAATTCTGAAGAGCTGTTTATTACACCAATCTTCACCCAATATATTTTTTACTATTGAATAATATATCACAGCATCTTTGGTTGTTGAAACACCACCTGAGACCTTAATTCCAACTTTTTTCTTTGTGGTTTTATAATATGACTTTATTGCCATACACATTACAAAAAAAGCTTCAGGTGTAGCACCAGAATAGCTTTTACCGGTAGAAGTCTTAATGAAGTCTGCACCTGAATACATCGAAAGGATTGATGCTTTGTGAATGTTGTCATAACTCTCTAATGCTCCAGTTTCGAGAATCACTTTCAATGTTTTTTCACCACAAACTTCTTTTATTTCCATAATTTCTTCGCACATTTCTTGATATTCTTCATCTAGAAATTGTCCAAGATTTATTACTATGTCTATCTCATCAGCACCATCTGCCAAAGCAAGAGAGGTTTCTGCAATTTTAACTTCAATAAATGTTTGTGACGATGGAAAACCAGCAGCTACTGCAGCAATTTTAACATCTGCAGTTAGAGCATCTTTAACTGTATGAACAAAATTTGGATAAACGCAAATAGCGGCAACATTATCCAGTTCTGGATGCGAACCATCTAAATCATTAGTCTTTTGTGTAAAGTTCCATATACTTTCCTTCGAATCTGTACTGTTCAGACTAGTTAAATCTATACAACTATATAGATTTTTGTATATCTCTTTTTTGTTGTTTGTGTCAAACTCTTCAGAAATAATATTTTTTATTTCTTTAGTAATTTCCTGTTCAGTTAAGTTAAACCGATGTTTCTTAATCGCTTCAATATATTTATCAGTTTCCATATTATATTATTTAGGGATTACTTTTCAATTTAGTGTTATTAATGTGCCTTGTAGAGTCTCTATTTGTTTTTTTTGCAATATTCTTTTTAAAAGCTTCTTCAATATCCACTCCAGTTTGATTAGCAATGCAAATCACCACCCAGAGTATGTCAGCAAGCTCGTCTGAAATATTACCTTTTAAATCACCATCTTTAAATGATTGATCACCATATGTTCTAGAGATAACTCTGGCAAGTTCTCCAACCTCTTCAGTTAGTATGGCCATATTTGTAAGCTCACTGAAATAGCGAACTCCATATCTCTTAATCCAATCATCAACTGTATTCTGAGCTTCACATAATGTCATCATTCTCTGTTTTTTGAATCAATCAATATTGTTACAGGACCATCGTTAACCAGTTTTACTTTCATAGCAGCACCAAATTCTCCTGTTTGAATTTCTTTATTTAATTGTTCAGATAATGATTTGCAAAATTCTTCGTAGAGAGGGATAGAGATGTCAGGCTTTGCTGCACGAACATATGAAGGACGATTACCTTTTTTAGTACTTGCATGGAGTGTAAATTGAGACACTACTAATACTTCTCCGCCGATATCCGTAACTGATTTATTCATAACCCCATTTTCGTCGTCAAATATACGCAAATTAACTGTTTTTTTTACTAAAAAATCTATATCATCTTTCGTATCTTCATTAACTATACCTATTAAGACTAATAATCCTTTTTTAATAGCACCAGTTATTTCATTATCTATTGTTACTGAAGCTTCTTCAGTTCTTTGTATTAATAATCGCATTCTGTATATTAAAAAATATAATTAACTCCCTTCGCTAATCCAATTTATAATTATTTTTGCTTTGCTTTTCCCAACAGCATTTTCAATTTCAATCTCATCTGCTTCCTTCATCCTTTTAATGCTTTTAAAAGTTGAAAGTAATTTTTTCTTCGTGACAGATCCTATTCCTTTTATAGAATCGAGTTCAGATGATATTTGCGCTTTACTTCTTTTTTGACGATGATGTGATAATCCAAATCTGTGTGCTTCATCACGAAGTTGTTGAATTAGTTTTAATGTTTCAGAATTCTTATCAATGTAGAGTGGAATTGAGTCCTCAGGAAAGTAAATTTCTTCCAAGCGTTCAGCAATCCCAATTAATCCCATTTTTCCGTAAAGTCCTATTTTTCGTAGTGAATCTGCAGCAGCGTGTAATTGACCTTTACCGCCATCAACCACAATTAGTTGGGGCAGTTTTTCGCCTTCATTAAGTAGTCTAGAATAGCGTCTTTCAATTACTTCACGCATAGAGGCGTAATCATCGGCCCCTACAACGCTTTTAATGTTAAAATGTCGGTAATCTTTTTTCGATGGTTTTGCTTTTTTGAAAACAACACATGCTGCAACAGGATTTGTTCCTTGAATATTTGAATTGTCAAAACACTCTATTTGCCATGGCAACTCTTTAAGCTGTAAATCTTTTTTTACTCGACTTAAAATTCTAGTTGCCCTCTGATCAGGATTTAGCATTTCAGATTTTTTCAATCTGTCAATTTTATATTGTTTTACATTTTTTTCTGAAAGTGCAAGTAATTTCTTTTTATCTCCTATTTTAGGAATTATAAACTCTACATCTTTTAGATTAATGTCTGGAAAGAAAGGAACTATTATTTCTTTAGAAGTGCTGTTAAAACGATATCTCATTTCAACTATTCCAAGTCCTAACAACTCCTCTTTACTTTCATTTAGTTTTTTCTTATATTCAAAAGTGTAGGCTTGATTAACTCCGCCATTTACTACATGAAGATAATTTATATATGCAGAACTCTCATCTTCTGCAATAGAGTATACATCTAAATTGTAATTGATGTTACTTACTACCTGCGATTTTTCTTTAAAATTTTGAATTAGTACTAGCTTTTCTTTCAGATCATTTGCTTCTTCAAATTTTAATTCATCCGCAAGAGTGTGCATTTTTTCACGTATCCTCTTTTCAATTATACCAACGTTTCCCTTTAGAATTTCGTTTATTTCACTTACGTTTTTATTATAATCATCCAAAGATTGAAGTCCTTCACACGGTCCCTTGCACCTATTAATATGATATTCTAAGCAAACACTATATTTTCCTTCTGATATTTTTTCAGGTGCAAGATTCAATCTACACGTTCTTATTTTATAAACTTTTCTTACAATTTCTAGAAGTGCGTTTACAGACTGAATAGAGGTATAAGGACCATAATATTTAGATCCGTCTTTTACAATATTTCTAGTCTTAAAAACACGAGGAAAGAATTCATTTTTTATTACAATAGAAGGGTAGGATTTATCGTCCTTAAGTAAAACATTATATCGTGGTCTTAATTTTTTAATCAGATTATTCTCCAAAAGTAATGTATCTTCTTCGGAGTTGACCACGATATATTTTATGTTCTTTATTTTTCGTACTAATATTCGTGTCTTGGGGTGATCATGGTTTTTGTTAAAGTATGACGTCACCCTCCGCTTCAAGTTTTTTGCTTTTCCTACATATATAACCGTTCCTTTCTCATCCACAAATTGGTAACATCCGGGTTGATCAGGTATAATTGCGAGTGTATTTTTAATCTCATCGGTCATTTTTTTAGCAAATAGCTTTAACTATAGTCCATTAATTAGAATTTTATAATCGATTTTAATTCTACATCATCCGGGAAATGGACACGTCCCTCCAGCTCCTCTAGTTCAATTAGGAAGTTAATATAAACATGTTTCACTCCAAGTTTTTTCACCAAATTATAGGCTGCTACCATAGTTCCTCCAGTAGCTAATAAATCATCATGAAGTAATACTATATCATTTTTATCTAAAGCATCTTCATGAATTTGTATGGCATCTTCACCGTATTCTTTTGTGTATTTTTCTTCAATAACCTTATATGGTAATTTGCCAGGTTTTCTTATTGGCACAAACCCTGCATTAAGTTTTATAGCAACTGCCGGTCCCATAAAAAAACCTCGAGATTCAATTCCTACTATTTTTGTTATTCCTTTATCCTTATACAAATCATAAATTGTATCCGACAACTCTTTTAAATGTTCCGGAGATTGAAAAAGGGTAGTGATATCTTTAAATTGAATGCCCGGAATTGGAAAGTCCGGAATGTTTCTAACAGCAGATGTTAGCGTTTCTATGCTCATTGTTTTATTAGTAAATTAATTAATATTATTATGTGTTGTTCCACGTGGAACAAGCAGTTTTTATCTTCCTAAAAGTACTAGAAGTACAGATATATCATTTGGAGAAACCCCTGGAATTCTACTTGCTTGAGCAATGGTTTCAGGATTTATGCTTGTAAGTTTTTGTCGCCCTTCTGTTGAAATTGATTGTATTTCGTTGTAATTAAACTTGTCTTTAATTCTAATATCTTCAAGGCGAGTCAGCTTGTCGGCCATCATGCGCTCTCTTTTAATATAACCGCCATATTTAATTTTGATATCGGTCGATTCAATAATTTCTTCTTTTCTTTCTTTTATCGAATTCAATAATTCATTAAGAGCAGTTACTTCGGTAGCCATGAGGCTAAGGTCTATATGCGGCCTTGTAATCAGGTCTAATAGTTTTACTCCATGTCTTAATGGTGCAGTGTTTATGCTCTCTAAGAATGGGTTAATCCTGTTGCCTTTTATAGAGAAGTTAGAAACAAAATTAATTAATCTACTTACTTCCTCTTCTTTACTCTTAAGAAGATCCAATCTGTTTTTAGTAGCTAATCCAAGTTCATAACCACGCTTAGTTAATCTTTCATCAGCATTATCCTGTCGTAATAAAATTCTGTATTCGGCACGCGAAGTAAACATTCTGTACGGTTCATCGACTCCTTTAGTTATCAAATCGTCGATAAGAACTCCTATATATGCTTCGTCCCTTTTTAGAGTGAATGCATTACCTCCATGGCAATTAATATGTGCATTTATGCCTGCAATTAAGCCTTGTCCGCCTGCTTCTTCATATCCAGTAGTACCATTAATCTGACCTGCAAAAAATAGGTTCTTTACCATCTTGGTTTCTAAAGTTGGGAGTAGTTGAGTAGGATCAAAGAAATCATACTCTATTGCATATCCTGGACGAAAAATGTGTACATTTTTAAAAGCAGGAACGAGCTGTAAAGCTTTTATCTGATTCTGTAAGGGTAGGGAAGAGGAGAATCCATTTAGATAATATTCATTCGTATTTACACCTTCAGGTTCAAGAAATAGTTGGTGACTAGTCTTGTCAGAAAAAGTAACAATTTTAGTTTCTATACTAGGGCAATAACGAGGTCCAATACTTTGTATCTGTCCATTATATAGAGGAGAATCGTTCAGTCCTTCTCTAAGCGCATCATGCACTTCTTCCGATGTATAAGTAATCCAACAACTACGTTGTTCTAATTTTCTATTTACTTCTGGTAAATAAGAAAACTTATGGAAATCATCTTCACCTTTTTGCTCTTCTAATAACGAGAAATCAACACTTCTGGCATCAATTCGAACTGGAGTACCAGTCTTCATTCGGTCTGTTTTAAAACCAAAATCTCTAAGTTGTTCCGACATACCAAAAGATGCAGGCTCACCAATTCTGCCTCCGCCAATTTGTACTTTACCCACATGGATTAGTCCATTAAGAAATGTTCCATTTGTTAGAACCACAGACTTAGCTTTGAATTCAACTCCCATTCGTGTTTTAACCCCAGTAACAACCGAGCCGTCTAATAAGAGCTCGGTGACCATATCTTGCCACATTTGAAGGTTAGTTGTATTCTCGATAATATCTCGCCATGTTTCCATGAACTTCATCCTATCGCTTTGTACACGTGGGCTCCACATAGCGGGTCCTTTTGAACGGTTCAGCATACGAAATTGAATAGCAGTTTTGTCGCTTACAATTCCCATCTGGCCACCCAAAGCATCAATCTCGCGTACAATTTGCCCTTTAGCAATACCTCCAACAGCAGGATTGCAACTCATCTGGGCAATCTTGTTCATATCCATTGTTATCAACAATGTCTTAGAACCCATATTGGCAGCAGCCGTTGCCGCTTCACAGCCGGCATGCCCTGCTCCAACAACTATTATGTCGTAATTAAAATTCATTTGTATCTCCTTACGCTCAGTTAATCAGTCGCAAAGATACTAAAAAAGAAAACGTTACAATTAACGTTGATGTTAATTACAAATAAGAATACAGAAAACCTCTTTAACTCAGATAGATACGCAAAAAGATGGGTAAATGATCGCTATATCCTCCAGTATATTTACCCTTGTATGTCCTATTAGGTTTAGGTCGATTATTACTGTCATAATGTAATAAATACTGAGGATTAAAAACATCTGCATAATCTGGCTTGCAATCTAAATTATCAGATTGTAGCATATAACCAGATACAATGAATTGATCAAAAAGCAGCCAACCATCATGGTATGTTGTACCTATGCCTTTCTGGTATCTAGGATATAGTAAATTGTATAGCTTTAAAGGCTCAATTTTGTTGAATTTTTTCTTCGCTGCTAGTACTTCATCTATACTATTATCATCTGGTGTATCATTAAAATCGCCCATGATAACTATATTTTGTGAAGGATCCTCACTCAATATTTTATACACTTCATGCCTTAATTCACTAGCAACAAAATACCTTCTTCTTTCTGATTTGTCTCTTCCCTCAACTCTTGATGGGAAATGGGTAACGAAAAGATGAATAATCTCTTTATTTTTCGTTTCTCCCTTTACATATAAAATGTCGCGTGTACGATCTTCTATTCCTGGTAAATGTACCAAAATGGGTGCAGAGTTATGTATAGTAAATGTTTCTTTGTTGAAGATTAAAGCAACATCAGAGCCTCTTTCGTCGGGACTGTCATAATGAATAAAACTGTACTGTTTTATTCCATTCTCTCTAAGGTTATCAAGAATACTCATCATCACAGTTTTATTTTCTATTTCAGCTAAACCAATTACATCTGGCAACTCGGGTTTAACAATATCTTTAATGACTTTGGTTAGTTTCGTTACTTTATCATCAAACCGTTCTGCAGTCCATTCTCTAAACCCTTCAGGGGTAAAATCGTCGTCCAATGTTAATGGGTCACCAACAGTATCATAGAAGTTCTCAGTGTTGTAAAACATAAAAGAAAAAGGCTCTGGCATAAAATATGTGTATATGTAGTTTACAAATGTAAATTGTTAATTGTTAAATAGTTGCTTCAAAGCACTATCTTCTGCTTCGCGCATTTCTTTTGAGTCAGCTTCAGACTTGTCGTCTAATCCACATAGATGAAGGACTCCATGAATTATTACTCTATATAATTCCTCTTGATAATCAGTATTATACTTTTGTGAATTTGTTTT
>CAZSBA010000072.1:0-11689 GCA_964605035.1 uncultured Proteiniphilum sp.
TGCTCATCGTTGCTATATAGAGTAAGTATTATATCTCCCATTTTCACATTATCACCCGCTTTCACATGTATTTCATTAACAATTCCCGATGCTTGTGCAGCAAGATTTACTACCCCACCTTGAGGTACAACTTTCCCAATACCCACAACTTGTGATGGCTTAAGCTCAGTACTTACAGTATCAGAGTTTTCATTCTTATTACCACATGCAATTAAAAGCAGAGATATTAAAAGGAGTGAAATTTGTCTTTTCATTAATATTTGAATTTCTATTTGTTTCAGTTCAATTAAAAAAACTTGTTCGATATGATCTTCATTCTTTTCATTTTGAATGGGTTAAAATAAATCACCTCTTTAGAGAATGAATTATTAAAAATCGTCTTCAATAGCAGTTTCGCTAATTCTTCCATCAGATACATAGATGGTGCGGTTGGCATATTTTTTTAATCTGACATCATGTGTAACAACAATAACTGCTTTGTTTTCAAGAGATAATTGACTTAGCATCTCCATTACCATTTTGGCGCTTTTATGGTCGAGAGAGGCAGTAGGTTCGTCACAAAGTATTAGTTGAGGGTTTGTTACTAGTGATCTAGAAATAGCTATTCTTTGTTGCTGACCACCACTTAGATTTCTAGGAAGATTACTTATTCTATCTTCCATTCCGAATCTTTTAATTAGCTCCATTGCTCTTCTCTTTGCTTCTTTACGTTTAATTCCCTGAAGCAGTAAAGGCTCCATAACATTTTCTAATGCATTAAGAGGAGCAAGAAGGTTAAAGCCTTGGAAAACAAAACCAATATGTTGTAGTCGTAAGCTTGATAATTCTCTCTCAGAAAGGTTGTTAACACAAGTGTTGCCTACCCAAACCTTTCCTGTTGTAGGATATATTACAGATCCCAAAAGGGATAATAAGGTCGTTTTTCCTGAACCGGAAGGACCCACCAAAAGGGTAATCTCACCTGTCCGGAACTCAATAGTAGTTGGTTTCAGTGCTACAATGGTTGATTCTCCTGTCTTATATTCCTTCCCAGCTTCGGATAATCGTGCTGCAATTTCCATAATATTAATTTGTAACAACAAATGAAATCATTTTATATCTAATTGGCAAAGACTTGCTACATTTTCCTTAATCTAACCTCTATTCCTGTATTTTCTAATCTATTCTTTAATGGTTTAACATTAGTATCGCCAAAATGATATGGATACAAAACTTTTGGAGTGAACATATGTGCTGCATTTATAGCCTGATCAACAGTCATTGTGTATGGTTGGTTTACTGGCAGGAATGCGATATCGATTTCCTTTAATTCTTTCATTTCAGGGATATCTTCGGTGTCTCCAGCAATGTAGATGCGAAGATCGTCTATAGTTAGTATATAACCATTGTCGCGATGACGAGGATGAAACTTCTCTCTCCCTTCGGTAGTATTATATGCAGGTACAGCCTCTATATTAATATCAGCTCTTAGCTGCAAATTATCTCCGTTTTTCATTACATCACCTTTATAAATAATATCACGACTCGATTGGTTGATGATTATTCTTGTATTGTCTTTTGTGAGTTGGTCAATTGCAACAGAGTCTAAATGATCTGCATGTTCATGGGTTATGATAATGAAATCAGATTTTGGAAACGTTGTATAGTCTGCAAACATAGTGACTGGGTCTACATGTATATGCAACCCATCATAAGCAAGCATAAGAGAACCATGCTTTATGAATGTTATAATAACATCTTTGTTATTAGCTGTTTTAAAAGTGTCTGTTTCAAAATCATTAGCCTTGGTTGTCCGGGAAAGAATTAAACTTATAATTAGTAGAAGATATTTAAGTTTCATATTTAATGAGTTTAGGTATAATTATATAGACGCTTATCTATAGAAAAACAAGATAAAGAGTGATCTTGTTCAGAAAATGGTAGAAGTAGAAATTTACACCTCCTTTTTACCTCTAAGAATTTCTCTTTTTCCTGGAGGTCCCGGAATCCTCTCCATTTTAAACCCTTCATTTTGAAGCATTCTTCTAACAACCCCTTTAGCGCAATATGTAGTTATTACAGCACCAGGATCGCAAAGTGAAAATATCTTTTTAAAAATATCTTTGGTCCACATTTCAGGTTGCTTTTCAGGTGCAAAGGCATCAAAATAGACTAAATTGAATAATTTACTGGAATTAAAATGGGATGGATTACTAAAATCTATTTGCTGTTTAAGCAGAGTGAAGTTGGGTGTAACATTTACAGGCTTCTCCCAAGCAGAAGTGTGAAGTTGTAGAAAAAGTTCCGTTGTATTTACAGAATGATCAAAAAGATTCTCGTTTAAAAGGGTGGGATAATTAAGTTTTGCTGCATCCTCTATAGATACGGGGTATAACTCTAAGCTATTATAAAACACTTTGAATGAACTCTTTTCAGTTTCCAATAAAGTAAGCAATGTATTTAATCCGGTTCCGAAACCAATTTCTAGAATGTTAAGAGTTTGTATCGATTGTGATTCTTTTTTATAAAGATTATCTAAATAATATTTTAGCCCCGCATTAATAAAAATGTGCTTAGACTCTTGAATAGCACCATTAACAGAATGATAATGCTCGTTAATTTCAGGCACAAAGAGGGTATGTGATCCATCATGTGTTGTTTTTATTTGATGTTGCATATGTGTTAAGTTGAATAATTTTATTAAGGCAGACTCACTGATAAAGCAGCTTACAAACAAAATTAGGAATTCTTTGTTTACTATTTCCATCAACGGTCTAAAATTATTACTTTTGTCACTTAAATGACTCATCTCCATTAATTATCTAAATATTTATATGAAGCAAAAATTTTTATCGCAGTTTATATTATTAATACTCACTTTTATTTTTCTCGATTGCAGCCATGGTAAGAGATCAGAGAATATAGATGATAAAGGTGTATTAACCGTAACAATTGATCCGCAGCGTTACTTCTTAGAACAGATAGTTGGAGATAATTTCACTATTAATACGTTAGTACCACCCGGTACAAGTCCTGAAACTTACGAACCTGCCCCTTCTTTGATGGTTGAAATGAGTAAAAGTGATTTGTATTTTTTGGTAGGTGATTTAGGTTTTGAGAAAGCATGGAGTAAGAGATTGGCTGAGAATAATCCTGGAATAACAATAATAGATTGTTCTAGAGGAGTTGAGCTGATAGAAGGAGTTGAACATAACCACACAGATGATCACGGACATGATCATTCGCATGGGGATATGGACCCTCACATATGGTCATCACCAGCTGCAGTAAGAGGCATTGCAGTAAATATGCTTAATGCTGTTATAGAATTTGATGCGGAAAATGAGGAAGTTTATCTATCGAACTATAAAAGTCTTATAGATAAAGTTAATAGAACAGATAGTGTTATAAAAGAGCTGCTTACTGACATTCCTACAAGATCGTTTATTATTTTTCACCCTTCTCTTGGATATTTTGCAAATCAGTATGATCTACATCAGCATAGTATTGAATTTGAAGGAAAAAATCCATCGCCAGCTCAGATCAGAATGCTTATTGATGATGCAGCAAAAGAAAATATCAAGACAGTTTTTATACAGCGAGGTTTTGACGAGAGAAATGCAGAGGTGATAGCTAAGGAAGTAGGAGCTGATATTTTTGAAATAGACCCATTGAATTACAATTGGGACACTGAGTTGATAAGAATTGCTGAGATTTTGTCAAGAGAAAAAGGTGTGTTTTAATTAATATTGTAGATTATTAAGTATGAACAAGCTGGTTGAAATAAATAGCCTTACAGTTGGATATGATAATAAGCCAAATGTGCTTAATGATGTATCTCTTACAATATATGAAGATGACTTTCTAGGAGTAATTGGTCCAAATGGAGGTGGGAAAACAACTTTGCTTAAAACTATTTTGGGGCTTATAAGACCTGAATCGGGTACAATCAATTTTTATGATAAAGGAATAAAAGTTCCATCTATTAATGTTGGTTACCTTCCTCAAATAAATCAGATTGATAGGAAATTCCCAATATCGGTTTCTGAAGTTATCCTTTCAGGAATTACTCCTAATAAAAAATTCTTTAGACGTTACAACGCAGAGGAAAGGAAGAGAGTTGTATATGTGGCAGATCAGTTAGGGATATCCTCCTTATTGAATCGTGCAATTGGAGAGTTGTCAGGTGGTCAGTTGCAGCGTGTGTTATTGGGAAGAGCAATTATAGATAATCCAAAACTTATAATACTTGATGAGCCAAGCACTTACGTAGACAAGCTTTTTGAAACTGATTTCTATAAATTATTAGGAGAGATAAATAACGATATTGCAATTATGCTTGTTTCGCATGATGTAGGTACAATTATTTCGCTTGTTAAAAATATAGCTTGTGTAAACTTGGGGTTGCATTATCACTCAGGAAGCGATATCTCTCAAGAGTGGCTTTCAAATGCATATCAATCTTGTCCTATTGAGTTAATTGGGCATGGATCATTTCCACATAGGGTACTCATGGAGCATGATCATATAGAGAATACAACCGATATTATTAAGTAGGAAGCAAGAGCAACATGGCAGATATATTTTTGATTTTTATTGCATTGCTTCTATTATTAGTTGGTGCAGTAGGCACTATAGCACCAATTATTCCAGGCCTTCCACTAAGTTGGGGAGGGTTATTAATACTGAAATTTGTTCCCTCAACACAAGATGATATAAGTTGGACTGCAATTGTTATTTTAGCAGTTGTAACTGTGGTAATTACTATTCTTGATAATGTATTGCCTGTTTGGGGAACAAAAAAGATGGGTGGTAATAAAAAGGTAGTATGGGGGGCTACAATAGGGTTGCTTGTTGGTTTTTTTCTAGGTCCTTGGGGAATAATATTTGGTCCTTTTATCGGAGCATTTGTTGGGGCGATATTATCAGGAAATAGATTAAAGTTAGCCACCAAACAAGCCTCCGGTGCTTTTGGAGGTTATTTGGTGGGCCTTTTATTAAAACTAATTGTTGTGGGTTTTATAATCTTTTTCTTTGTAAGAACCTTAATTGTTAACTAAGTATTCTGCAATTTGAACCGCATTTAATGCTGCACCCTTACGAATTTGGTCAGAAACAGACCAGAATGTTAACCCGTTTTCATTTGAAATATCTTTTCTGATACGTCCTACATATACAGGGTCGGTTCCTTCTAGGCCTAACGGCATTGGGTATTTTTTTTCTGCAGGTTCATCAATCAGCTCTACACCATCTGCATTTCTGAATGCTTCTTTGGCCTCCTCTAATGAAATAGGGCGTTCAGTTTCTATCCATATTGCTTCGGAGTGAGCTCTCATCACAGGTACTCGTACGCATGTTGCACTAACTTCGATGTCTGAGTGCATAATCTTGCGAGTCTCATAATACATTTTCATCTCCTCTTTAGTATAACCGTTATCGGTAAATACATCTACCTGAGGAATTAAATTATATGCGAGTTGATATGCAAACTTTGATACAGTAGGCTCTTCTCCATTCACAAGTTGTTTGTGCTGCTCTTCTAGCTCTTG
Source organism: uncultured Proteiniphilum sp. (assembly GCA_964605035.1). Classification (GTDB taxonomy): domain Bacteria; phylum Bacteroidota; class Bacteroidia; order Bacteroidales; family Dysgonomonadaceae; genus Proteiniphilum. The sequence goes on from CAZSBA010000072.1 coordinate 5,529, forward strand.
CATTGCTGCAGCACCACCTCCGGAAGCTGCTTGGTATGTTGCCACATGTACTTTTTTTATATGTGTAATAGATTCTATAGCTTGTAGTGCTATAACAAGTTGTGATGTTGTACAGTTGGGATTGGCAATAATATTTCTGGGGCGATTAAATGCATCTGCACCATTTATCTCAGGAACAACTAGAGGTACATCGTTATCCATACGAAAAGCACTTGAGTTGTCAATCATGATTGTGCCATGCTTAGTTATTGTATCGGCAAACTCAATTGAAGTACCTCCTCCTGCTGAAACAAACGCAATATCTATTCCTTTGAAATCGTCATTGTGTAGCAGTTCTTTAACGGTTATCTGTTTATCCTTAAATTTATATTCTTTTCCTGCACTTCTTGAAGAACCAAAAAGTAATAAATTATCTACTGGGAAATTTCTCTCTTCCAACACACGTATAAGCTCCTGCCCAACGGCACCGCTAATACCTACAATTGCTACATTCATAATGATTGAAATTAATGTTTTTGTTGTTTACAAGAGGGTTTCTCTTGCTTTTTGATATCCTAACACTCTTTTGTTTTTACAAAAATATAAAATTACATTTATTTAATTGCTATCTTCTTTGTGAATTTACCAATTTTTATAATGTAGTATCCTTTAGGTAATGAAATATTATATTCGTTTGTTCCGGATTTAAGGCGGCGTGTATATACTTTTGCGCCCATAATATTATAGATTTCGAGAATATTATCCTTAGGAAGGTTTTCTATAGTTAGTCTGCTTTCTATAAATGTTACTTTTAAACTATCTGCTGAAATGCTTTGAGAAATGTGCTCAAATTGTGTTTCTGAACCATATACATAGTCATTCCCATATGAGTTGATACTCATTGTAAGAATTACAAGTGTAAATATGGTGCGGAGAATCATAATTCAAATATTTTTCCTTCTGTTGCAAGCTCTGTATCAGTGAAAATTGCAACAGCTTCTTTTAGTAGAAAGCCTAACTCGTTATATCGTGAAGAGTAATGACCAATTACCAATTTTTTTACTTCGGCCTCTTTTGCTATCTCGGCTGCCTGACGAGCAGTGGAGTGATATGTCTCTCTTGCTCTAAGTAGCTCGCTTTCGGCAAACGTAGCCTCGTGATAGAGCAGATCTGCTTTAAAAATATATGGTATAATTTCAGGAGCATATGCAGTATCTGAGCAATATGCATATCTTTTGGCTGGACTACCCTGGTATGTTAATATATTGTTTTTAATTACTTCTCCATTAGATTTAACAAAGTCGGCTCCATTTTTTATGTCATATATTTGGTTGTAAGGAATTTGATGAAAATCAATCATTTCTCTAATTATATGTCTTAGCGACTCTTTTTCCTCAAAGATAAAACCATTCGTATCAATTCTGTGTTTCAGTGGGAACGAAGTAACTTTAATAGCACGATTCTCAAATATAATATCCACTTTATCAGGATCTAATGGAATAATATTCACTTTAAAGGTCAAATGCTTGCCCATATATGCAATAAGCGGTGTGATCAAAAAGTCTATCTCTTTATGTGCATATATATTAAGGTCGTTTTTTCGTCCAAGCAGGCTTAATGTTGAGATTAGTCCAGGTAATCCAAAAATATGGTCTCCGTGTAAATGAGAAATAAAAACTGAATGAAGTTTACCAATTCTTGTTTTGAATTTTCTCATTTGTAATTGAGTACCTTCACCACAATCTATCATGAATAACTTATCGTTCATTTCAATAAGCTGCGAAGGTGGGTTATGTAACGTGGTAGGCATTGCCGATCCACATCCAAGAATTGTTACCTGAAATTTAGTCATGTTATCGTATGCCGATCAATTTATGAGTCTGCAAGCTTAAAGCCCAAGTTGGGTTTTCTTTAATTAAGGAGATACAGTAGTCAACATTCTCCTGAATTATTACTGCATCGTCAAATATGGGACTGAGTAAATATCTCTCGGTTTTAGGAAGAACTGATATGTCTGGAAGAGGGTCGCCTTTCATTATTGGAAAACGTAACTCATCTACCTCAGGAATTAGTTCTTTTACTTTCTCGAAATTTTGTTTAGGACTGCATGTTATGTAATCAATGCCTTTAGGAACTCTCTTTGTTCCATTTGTTTCTATTGCCTGCAGATAGCCTCTATCTTTAAATATAGCTACAATATTATCATTGAGTTGCAAAGTAGGCTCACCCCCTGTCCATATTATCCATTTGCATCCAAACTTATCTATAATATTAAGCACCTCATCAGTTGTCATCTTTACTCCATGCTCAAAATCTGTGTCACAAAAGCTGCAGGCAAGATTACATTTGGCTAGTCGAATAAAGATGGATGCTTGACCTGTTCTGCCCCCCTCTCCTTGAAGTGAGTAGAATATTTCATTAACGTTAAGGCTCATATATTGCTGACGTTTTGGGTGTTTCACTTACTTCAACTGCACATAATTCTGGTAGTTGAGGTTTAAATTCGTCATATATCATCTTGGCAATATTTTCTGCCGATGAGTTGAGAGGAGCCAATATATCGTTTAAGTTTCTGTGATCTAACTCATTGTCTATATATTCTTTCACAATTCTCAGCTCGTTGTAGTCTCTAACAAAGCCTTGGTGGTTCAACTGCTCAGCGCATAAATGTACTGTAACAACGTAGTTGTGCCCATGAAGTCTGCTGCAAGGGTGATCATCTGGGAGTCCAAATAATGAATGTGCTGCTGAAAAAGAAAACTCTTTACTTATTTTATACATAGAATTTCGAAATTACCAGAATCTTTTGAATTAATTTAATTCTAACCAGGTTCTGAGTGGATAATGATCCGAATGTTTAATCTTGTCTACCTTAGACTTATATGCCTTTATGTTTTCACTGTGCATTATATAGTCGATACGAAAATGAAACAGATCTTCATTATATGTTATCCCGGGTCCAAATGCAGTTGATACATAAGCATCTTTTAATCCTTTTTTCATTTGATTGTAAGTGTATGAAATAGGCGTGTCGTTGAAATCACCGCAAATAATTGTTCCTTGTGTACCCTGCGTTTCTAAAAATTGTTTAACCTTCTCGACTTGTTTAACTCTAGCACGATATGCGCTGCCTAATCTGTTACGAATGTTTGAAGTAACTGTTTCCAGTTTAACAGAATCGGAATTCTGTATAAAATCGCTGTAAAGCTTTTTATCTTCTGCTCTAATACTGTTTGATTCTAAATGCACATTTGCTACACTGTATTTTTTACCATCAATATTTATGGTATATATGGCTGCACCATTGTATGACGATTCAAATACAACTTCATGAGTATCTTCAATTGGATATTTAGAAAAACATGCCAAGCCGAAGATATGATATTTTCCCGAAGATTCCAAACCTGTTACAGAGTAATATGGGTATTTATTTAGAAGTCGGTTAACATCTTTTTGGGAGAAAATAGATTGTCCTGTTTTGCTCACAAAGTACTCCTGCAAGCAGACAATATCAGCATCTGTTAATGCGATATAGTCGAGTATAGGATGATCTACGGCATCTTTATTTCTTTCACTCATAAAACCCTGAACATTATAAGTTAGAACTTTAATAGCATTTTTTGGAGGTTTTGGGGAGTTCAGGTGAAAAGGAAAAAATGTTGTTATAGGTTTATAGCACATTGCTATTGCTATAAGACATATTGTGAACAGTTTCCATTTCGAGAAAAAAGCCCAGAATAATAAATATGCGATATTTAGGAAAAAAATAAAAGCAAACCCTAGTCCAATATATGAAAACAAGTTTGTTTTAAGAGGGGAAACATTCCATGAAAGAAATGAGCAGAAAAGCAATACTATTGCCACTATGTTAGTGGCAAAGATAATCCAGGTAATAAACCTTTTTAACCCACCCTTATTATTTCTTGCTGGCATCGAAAAGCTTCCTTTTTTCTTCTGATGATAATCCACTATAGCCTGACTTTTTCAATTTATCCAGAATTGCATCAATCTCTTTAACTTCAGAATTTTTTCTTTCATTATATTCCCAATCCGACTCGTTTCGTGAATGAGTTACCTTCATCTTGGCTTTCTTTTTTCTTGGTTTGAAAAAAGAAACAAATCCATCAATAAGCTTACTCATCCACTTGGTAATATCTTTCCCATTATGATATCTAATTGCAAAAAAATAGCCCAATAAAGCACCTCCAATGTGAGCCACGTGTCCACCAGGATTAACAGGACTTCCTAGTGAAAGAAAATCGAGGATGAATGCAAATATTGCAATATATACAATTTTAATCTGGCCGATAAAGAGTAAATGCAGCTTCAGGTCGGGATTATAAAATGCTGCTCCCATAACAATGGCCATTACTGCTGCTGAAGCTCCTATCATCCAACCTCTATCCATTCCAAGATAGTAGGGTATAGTGTTGAAAGCAATAATATATAGCACTGCACCAGCTAATCCTCCCAGAACATAAAGGCTCCCAAGTGTCCTTCCGGTAAAATACTGCAGGAATATTTTACCAAACCAATATAACCATAACATATTAAATAGAATATGCAGAAATCCCTCATGTACAAACATGTAGGTAAATAGAGTCCAGATTCTATTTAAAAGTAACGGAACGTAAGAAGGAACTCCAAGTAATGTTATCAGATCGAGTGCATAGATGTTGAAGAGTACAAAAATAACTCCTATAACCTTTAATACAACAAAGACCGATACATTTATGAAGATGAGTCTAGTGAGGACACTACCACTCATGTATGTTGTTTTTAGTCTATCAATAAAATCTGCCATATTCCCTATCCTTTTTTCTCCAGTACAGTATCATAAAGATACCAAACATCATGCCCCCTAAATGAGCAAAATGGGCAACATTATCTCCAGTTCTGTTGGCTACACCAAAAATTAACTCTAATAATCCATATCCAATTACAAACCATTTTGCTTTAATTGGAAAAGGAAATGGTATTATAAAGAGTTGAGCATTGGGGAATAACATGCCAAATGCTAAAAGAATACCAAACACCGAACCTGATGCTCCTACAGTAATGCTATTAACCATAGAAAACATTTCAGGAGGTAATTCTGCACTTATACGTATGTACATAACCAGAATCTGAACCAAACCAGCCCCAATACCTGTTACCAGATAATAAGTTATAAATCTTTTAGGTCCCCAAACTTGTTCTAGGGTACGCCCAAACATAAATACCGCAAACATATTAAAAAACACATGCGAGAATGAAAACGGGTCGTGCAGGAACATGTATGTTACCAGTTGATATATTCTAAAATTATCGGAGGCCGGAAAGTGAAGCCCAAACTGTTGCGTTAGGTCTATATCTGTTCTCCTGAACAATACGAACTGAGCTAACCAAATTATCACATTAACTATTAGAATGTTTTTGGTTATTGTGGGCAGTGCCTCAAAATTATTTCTATATGTATTCATTATCCAAATCTACTGTTGAAGCGCAAAATTACGTATTATTTCGCATCAAATGAGGTTTTTTGCTACATAAATAATAAATTTTCAAGAAAAACAAATACTTTTTACCTTTTTTCTTGATTGTTTTCTTTTAATCATCTATATTTGACGGCAAATCAGGGCTCAGCCTTGCAAATAAAATATGTTTAATTTCTTTATTAAGTTTTCTTATGAATAAATCAGAATTAATTAACGCTATTGCCGAGAAATCGGGCCTTAGCAAAGTAGATTCAAAAAAAGCGTTAGACGCAACACTCGAAACTATTGCTGAAGAAGTAAAAGCCGGTGGAAAAGTTGTATTGGTAGGTTTTGGAACTTTCTCTGTATCTGAAAGAAGTGCCAGAAAAGGTATCAACCCACGTACAAAACAGCCAATTGACATTCCAGCTAAAAAAACAGCTAAGTTTAAAGCTGGCTCGGAATTATCAAGTCTTTAAGGAATTTAGCCTAAGAATAAAAAAGGAACAAACAGATGATTGTTCCTTTTTTAGTTATTATACAATGTATAACTTAAATCTTTTGTGTTATAGTTATACAGAATAAATATTTTAAAATTCAAGGTCTAATGTTTTCAAAAAAGAAAATATTAAGTACCTTTGAGCCCTCAAAATTTGACTCCGTAGCTCAGCTGGTAGAGCAATTGACTCTTAATCAATGGGTCGAGAGTTCGAGCCTCTCCGGGGT
>CAZSBA010000073.1:0-10929 GCA_964605035.1 uncultured Proteiniphilum sp.
GATGGAAAAGACCTTTCGTTCATAACAGTTACAGTAGTTGACAGAAACGGCAATCCTTGTCCCAATGTAAACGAGTTGGTGAAATTCAACGTAAAGGGAGCCGGATCCTATCGTGCCGGAGCAAATGGAGATCCAACAAGTCTCGACTTGTTTCATCTTCCTCAGATGCATTTGTTCAATGGGAAGCTGGTAGCAATTGTAGAATCTTCAGAAACTCCGGGAACTATCACTCTTGAGGCTAATACTAAAGGGTTGAGAAAGGGTAGTCTTAAGATTCAGACGAAATAATATTTGTAGTCTAAAATATTTAAAAGGTCGAACCTAACTGCAGTGACCCCAAAAAGTTTTTTGTCTAACTTTTGGGGGTCTGTGCAAACTGAGGTTCGACCTTTTTATATCTTCGAGTGATGTTTGTATGAATTCAGAATTCTCTGTTAAATGATTAAGATTATTAATTCTGAAATATATCACTATACCAACTTTTACGGATAGAACTAAAACTTAGAATTTGTCTATCTTTGCATCTCAAAAAAATAATAAAATGGCAAGAAAAAGAAAACAGCACCCTTTGTTCGAAAATGTGGAAATAACTGATGTAGCAGCTGAAGGAAAAGCTATAGCTAAGGTTGATGGTATGGCCGTTTTTGTGCCATTTGCAGTTCCTGGGGATATAGTTGATATTCAGATAACACGCAAGAAACGAAGCTTTGCAGAGGGCAAGGTTGTACGTTTCGAAAGCTATTCTGAAAATAGAGCTGAGCCTTTTTGTGAGCATTTCGGAGTATGCGGTGGCTGCAAGTGGCAAAATCTGCCTTATGATGAACAATTGAAGTATAAAAATAACCAGGTTACAGATAATCTAGAACGCATAGGTAGGATAGATCTACCAACTATATCACAAATATCAGGCGCTCCTGAAGATAGATTTTACAGAAACAAACTAGAGTTCACTTTTTCAAATAAGAGATGGCTTACTAAGAAAGAAATATCTTCAGAAAAAGAGTTTACTCAGTTGAATGCACTTGGCTTTCATATCCCGGGTATGTTCGACAAGGTGCTAGATATAAACAAGTGCTGGCTGATGGACGATCTCCAAAATAATATAAGAAACAGTATACGTAAATTTTGTCTTGATAATGATTACTCCTTTTTTGATCTTCGTAATCAGCGAGGGTTGATGCGAACACTTGTTGTAAGAAACACTTCTATTGGTGAATGGATGGTTATTGTTGTCTTTTTTGAAGATGATCAGGAGAAGAGGGAGAGATTGATGAATCACATTCAAACTGAATTTCCTCAGATAACTTCACTGCTTTATATAATTAATCAAAAGGCAAATGATACTATTACCGACCAGGAGGTTATTACCTGGAGTGGGCGCGATCATATTTTTGAAGATATGGAGGGACTGAAGTTTAAGATTGGGCCAAAATCATTTTATCAGACAAATAGCGAACAGGCATATCACCTTTATGAGATTGCTCGTGAATTTGCACAGTTAAACGGTGATGAGCTGGTTTATGACCTATACACTGGTACCGGCACTATTGCCAACTTTATTGCCCGTGATGCCAAAAAGGTAATTGGTATTGAGTATGTTGAAGAGGCAATTGCGGATGCAAAAGTAAATTCAGAAATTAACGGAATCAGCAATACCCTTTTCTTCGCAGGTGATATGAAAGATGTTCTTACATCCGAATTCATAGCTGAACATGGCAGGCCTGATGTAATTATTACAGACCCTCCACGTGCGGGTATGCATGAAGATGTTGTAAATGCGATGCTTATTGCAGAGCCTGAAAGGATTGTATATGTTAGCTGTAACCCTGCAACTCAGGCTCGTGACCTCAGTCTTCTGGATTCCAAATATAGAGTCTCACGTGTTCAGCCTGTTGATATGTTTCCTCAGACACATCATGTGGAGAATGTGGTGCTGTTAGTGAAAAGATAGACTTTTAAACGAGTTAATTGGGTTTATTGACTTAATAAACCTACTTCACCGGCTTAACAGTATAGCCCTGATTTCTGAGTCCTTCTATCAAACCAACTTCTCCCGGAAGGTGCAAACACCCTACGGCAATAAATGAAGATTTATCAGCCATAATTGCCGGTAGTTTTTCCAGCCATTTCTCGTTGCGGTCTTTGTTTAAAGCATTTTTCTCTTCCTCAGTACTAGGGCATGGATCGTTGGGAATTTCTTTTAAAGAAAGTTTATATAGGGCATTTATGTTTTGAGAGTGGTATGCCTCTTGAAGTTCATCCATTTGTTCTATTAGTAAATCTGGATTTTGAACCATACAAATAAGCATCTCGGCTTGCCTTTCTATTGTTTGAGAGTTTAGCAGTAAATCAATTTGATCTTCAGTATTCTCTAATCCAACTACAGGTCGGTTATGATTTAATGCCTCTGATTGAAAGTATTGATCAATATTAGCTTCACTTGAAATTGAAGGGTAATGTTTCTGGTAATATGTAATAGAGATTAAGTTCGACAGCATTGATGGTTTTAGTGCACCAAGCTCATCCAAACTTACATTCAAAAGGGTTTGAAGCGTGCTGTCTAAAAGTGTAATCTCTTCGGGTGATAATAGAGAGTCGTAAGTAATTCCTTCAGGTAATAAAGAATGACCCATAATCTTCATTTGCATTGCAGCCATATTGCTCATATCGAGTTCTCCTACAGTTTGTTCTGTGTTCTCAAATGCACTATGAACGCCTGCAACTGAGTCGAGGAATGAAACAGGAACCAAGTGATGTGTGCCAAAAAGATATGAAGGCTTTTCTAGTCCGTTTCCGGAAACCTTCCACAAAAGAGAGTTTTCGTTTTCTGAATTAGCCGTACATGATATAAATACTATAAACGAAAAGATAACCAGTAAACTTTTATTATACTTCATAAGGTTTATTACTTGTTGCAATATTTATGTTAGTGTTATTTTGTTCAAATAATTTTTTTCATTTTTAATCTTTAAAAAATCGAATATGAACCAGAAAATAGTAAATGAAGGTATAACGTCAGTTAACGGTAGTATTTCTTCTATAAAAGTTACAAGTGATGTATATTTGCCTCTTTTCTCTCCAAACATTTTATAACTTATGCCTGCAGCTATGGGAGACCATATTACATCAATAAATGGGCCTATAACTGGTATAGAAAATGAAAGCATCCCTACTGCATCGAGTAGTAGACATTTTACTAATTTCTTATATTTAGCCTGCATCTTATTCTCCTTCGGAAGCTGTAGTATTTATATTTAAAGGTGTATATTTTCTTTGACCCAGCTCCTTGTCCATTGTGTATACTCCAAATCCGTTATCTCCTATAAGTTTCAGAGCGTCAATCATACTTTGGGCTGTCTCTTCTTCTTCAACTTGCTCGCTAACAAACCATTGTAGCATATTTTCAGAAGCGTAATCGTTTTCCTTTCTTGCAATTGAAACAAGTTCATTTATTAATGATGTAACTACTCTTTCATGATCTAATGTAACTTCAAAAGCTTTAAGTAGCGTATCCCACGATGTGTCTACCTCTTTGATTGGATGTAATTCAATTTTATTGCCTTTCGAAATCAGGTAATTCATAAACTTTAGTGCATGATCTTGTTCTTCATGAAACTGAACTTTAAACCAGTTTGCAAAACCTGGAAGACCTTTGTTTGAAAAATGTGCCGACATCGATAGATATAGATAGGCAGACCATAACTCAGCATTTATTTGATTATTAATTGCAGTCTCTAATTTTTTACTAACCATAATATTTATTTTTTTTGTTATACTAAAAAAAGTATTCCTACTTTCATAGCCTACGCTTGGTTTATATTATGTTAAAACGTTTGCTAGATTAAAATGTTTAAGCAAACTCCAAAAATATAGATATATTTATTTGACTTTAATGTTGATCAAGCTTAAGTCCACCCAACTATCTAGAAAGGAGGCAATTCATTGTAGTTTCCATAAATTGCTATATCTTTGTGAGAGCCATATTTTTATTTGATTGTGCGCGATTCAAAATATTTCATGTAAATTTGCGCACTATTTTCAAAGAAGATAAATACTTCTGATGTCATAAAAGACATAAATAAATTATTAATTTTCTTCAAATGAACTTGCTAAGAGAAAAAATGATGAAATATGATGCCCCGCAGCGTGCGAAGGCAGCAGGAATCTATCCCTATTTTAGGGCTATCGAAAGTGATCAGGATACTGAAGTAATAATTAATGGTAAAAAAGTGCTGATGTTTGGCTCTAATGCATATCTAGGGCTTACAAATCATCCAAAAGTAATAGAGGCTGCAATTGCAGCAACCAAAAAATATGGCACCGGAATGGCAGGATCGCGCTTTCTTAACGGAACCCTCGATATCCATCTAGATTTAGAAAGAAAGCTTGCCAATTTTATGAATAAGGATGAGGCTGTTGTTTTCTCTACCGGATTTACTGTAAATGAAGGTGTTCTAGGTTGTGTGACAGGCAGAGAAGATTATATAATTTGGGACGAAAGAGATCATGCATCTATAATTGAAGGACTACGAACCTCTTTTTCTACAAAGTTTAAATACAGGCATAACGATATGAAGTCTTTGGAGAAACAACTTAAACGTTGTAACTCACATAGCGTGAAACTTATTGTTGTGGATGGTGTTTTTAGTATGGAAGGAGATTTGGCTAATCTTCCAGAGATAGTAAAACTTGCCTCAAAGTACAATGCCAATATAATGGTAGATGAAGCCCATAGTTTAGGAGTGCTTGGTAAAAGATATAGCGGAAGAGGTGTTTGTGATCATTTCGGGCTACTGGATAATGTGGATCTTGTTATGGGAACATTTAGTAAATCATTAGCTTCTATAGGTGGATTTATTGCAGGTGATTATTCAGTTATAAACTATATTCGCCATAATGCCCGCACTAATATATTCAGTGCTAGTATATCTCCCAGTGCAACTGCTGCAGCATCTGCTGCGTTAGATATTTTAAAAGCAGAACCCGAGAGGGTAAAAAATTTGTGGGAGCTAACATACTATGCTATTAATCAGTTTAAAGACAAGGGTTTTGAATTAGGTCCTACATCTTCTCCAATAATGCCTTTATACGTAAGAGATAACGATAAAACTTTTATGATCACAAAGATGCTATTCGAAAAGGGTATTTTTGTTAATCCTGTTGTTTCACCAGCTGTAGCTCCAGGCGATACGCTAATTAGATTCTCTTTAATGGCAACTCACACTACTCAACAGATTGACTTCGCAATAGAAAATATTACCAAAATATTTAAGAAGTTGGATCTACTTCAATATTAATCAGAAACAATGTTATTTAACATCACCTAAACGATTTAATCGCAAAAAAATAGTTACTTTTGCATGCAATAAAAAATTAAAGTTATAGCTTATGTCATTTATTGCAGATAAAATAGTTTTGGAAGGACTCACTTTTGACGACCTCCTATTGGTACCCTCCTATTCTCAGGTTCTCCCCCGCGATGTAAGCCTGGAAACAAAATTCTCAAGAAATATTACTCTAAATGTTCCAATGGTATCAGCTGCCATGGATACTGTAACTGAAACTGTTATGGCGATTGCCATAGCCAGAGAAGGTGGTATTGGGGTTATTCACAAAAATATGAGCATTGAGGAGCAGGCAAAGCAGGTAAAAACTGTAAAGCGTGCAGAGAATGGGATGATTCTAGACCCTATAAGTATCACACCAGAGAAAACTGTTGCTGATGCGCTTGCACTTATGGCAGAATACAAGATTGGCGGAATTCCTGTTGTAAACCTTGATAATATACTAGTTGGAATTGTAACTAACCGCGATCTTCGTTTTGAGAAGGCGATGGAGAAGAAAATATTTGAGGTTATGACAAAAGATAACCTGGTTACTACTCGTTTGTCAACCGACCTCGAAGATGCTGCTGAAATTCTTCAGAAACATAAAATAGAAAAGCTTCCTGTTGTAGACTCAAACTACAAGCTTGTTGGTCTTATTACATATAAAGATATTACAAAAGCAAAGGATAAGCCGTTAGCCTGTAAAGATGAGCAGGGCAGATTACGTGTTGCAGCCGGAATTGGTGTAACAGGCGACTCAATTGAAAGAGCAACAGCACTTGTTGATGCCGGAGTAGATGCTATTGTAATTGATACAGCACACGGACACTCCAAAGGGGTAGCTGATATGCTTAGGTTAGTAAAAAAGACATTTCCTCAAATAGACGTAGTTGTTGGTAATATTGCAACATATGATGCAGCAAAGTTTCTTTTAGAAGCAGGTGCAGATGGTATTAAGGTTGGTATAGGACCAGGCTCAATTTGTACTACACGTATAATTGCAGGTGTTGGAGTTCCACAATTATCTGCAATTTATGAAGTTGCAAAAGCTTTAAAAGGTACAGGTGTTCCATTAATTGCAGATGGTGGATTACGCTATTCAGGAGATATTGTAAAAGCTCTCGCTGCCGGAGCATCATCTGTAATGATGGGTTCTATGCTTGCAGGTACTGAAGAGTCTCCAGGAGAAACAATCATTTTCAATGGTAGGAAGTTTAAAGGATATCGTGGTATGGGTTCTCTTTCAGCTATGCAAAAGGGTTCAAAAGACAGATACTTCCAAGATGTTGAAGATGATATCAAAAAGCTTGTTCCAGAAGGTATTGAAGCTAGAGTTCCTTTTAAAGGAACTCTCAACGAAGTTATTTATCAGATGGTTGGTGGTTTACGTGCAGGTATGGGATATTGTGGAGCTGATAGTATTGAAAAGCTACACGATGCTAAATTTACACGTATCACAGCAGCAGGGTATACAGAAAGTCACCCTCATGGAGTAATGATTACACGAGAGGCTCCTAATTACAGTAAAGGAAGTGAGTAATTCATATTAACTCATTAGAGTTCTTAGTCATATATTAAGGGAGCAGATTAATAGTTTAACAACTACTTTTCTGTTCCCTTTTCCATTGGTACAAATATAAAATCACCATGTATAGACTCTTCGAATGTATCATTTCCGGTTCGACGAATTATTGTCATCTTTTGACCACTCCTAACTCCAACAGGCACTACCATCCATCCTCCAATTTTTAATTGTTGTAATAACTTTTCAGGTATTTCTTCAGGTGCTGCTGTAATTAGAATTTTGTCAAACGGAGAATGTTCAGGTAGTCCTTCATACCCATCTCCATAGAATAGTTTAGGATAATATCCTAGCGAATTAAGTCTCTTTTTGGAGCTATTGTGAAGTTCTTCATATCGTTCTATACTGTATACCTCTGCCCCCATTTCACAAAGAATTGCAGCTTGATAGCCACTTCCTGTTCCTATTTCTAGTACTTTTTCTCCTGGTTTTAATTTTAGAAGTTCCGATTGGTATGCAACAGTGTATGGTTGCGAGATTGTTTGGTTTCTCTCAATCGGAAGAGGGCGGTCGAGATATGCATAATCTCTTAGTTTTTCATCAACAAATTCATGTCTGGGAACTGAGGCAATTGCTTCAAGTACAAGTTTGTCTGAAATTCCTTTCCGTTCAAGCTGTTTCGCAAGATTAACAGCTTCAGATTTATCATTAGGATTATCAAAAATCATGGTTTTGCTTTTTTTAGATGTTCTATTCTCCGATTTGTTTGAACATATTGTTAGGCTTAAACAACACATTAGAATTATGTAAAGTAAGTATCTCATAATATGCGTTTTTAATCTATACTTTAGAGACAAAGATAATGATTTTCTGTAGTTTACAAAGTAGTGAGCCATTTTCATTAGTTTTTATAAATAATATTGAAGAATAGTTGTATATTTCGAATTAATTATAAAATAAGGAGGTATGAACAGATGTTTTTTCATCTTCTTTTTATGGATTTTTTCAATACAAGGTTTTATGGCTCAGGAAAATGATATTAAGCATATCATCAGGGAAATTCAATATAGATATGCACCTGATAGAAGAGTTGAGGTTTTTCAAATTGATATTCATCAAAAAGGTGATAGCTCAATAGTGAAAGGAGCAACAACTAGTAGAGATGCGTATGATGAGTTGATAAGAAAACTTGTAAAAAAGCATCCTGAAGTGATTGACTCTATACGTCTTCTGCCCGATAAACAGCTTGGGGATAGAACTGAAGGTATAGTTTATAATTCAGTTGGTTCAATTCGATATGCACCTCGTTATAATTCCGAAATGGTAACACAAACACTTCTTGGAACTAAAGTGAAGATACTTGAAGAACAAAATGGTTGGCGTCGAATACAAACACCAGATAAGTATATTGGATGGGTAAATGGTTCAGTGAAACCTTTGACTAAGCATGAAATAGCCAATTACAATAACCAGCAAAAGGTCATTATTACCTCAATTTATGCTACATCGTATGAATTATTTGATGCAAATTCAAACCCTGTCTCAGATTTAGTAATTGGTAATATATTAGTTCTACTATCAGAAAATGAGAAACACTATAAAGTTCTTTATCCTGATGGTCGTATAGCTTTTATAATTAAGTCAGATGCACTAATAGTTGAAAACTGGATTAAAGACATCAATCTTTCAGGTGAAAGTATTGTAAAAAGTGCATTACAGTTTAAGGGAATACCATATTTGTGGGGTGGCACTTCTTCTAAAGGTTTAGATTGTAGTGGTTTTACAAAGAACGTTTATTTTATGCATGGTATTGATTTGCCACGTGATGCTTCACAACAGGTGAATAAAGGCATGTTAGTTGATTCAATAAGGGAGTTTAGCAACCTCAAACCTGGAGACTTAATCTTTTTCGGAACAAAGGGCCCAAAAGGTACTAACGATTATGAAGATTCTGAACCCAATGATGAGAGAGTTGTTCATGTTGGAATTTATATAGGTGACAATCATTTTATTCATGCCTCAGACTACGTACGGATAAACAGTTTTAACCCTTCTGATGCCTTGTACGACAAATTTAATGCTGATCGTTATTTACGTTCTAAAAGATATATTGAAAACGGTAAACCTATAAATGTTGAAACACTATCAAAATTGTGAAAAGTAGGCGCCTATTTTTAAAAACTACTGCGGCTGCAGCTGCTACAGCGTTTAGCTTACCATCTCTGGCAAGATTTGCTAAAATTAAAATAGATGAAAGCAATAAAAAAGCTTTTGTTTTAAACAAATTTTCGAAAATTGATAAAATGAAATTATCCTGGACTCCTTATGATTTACAACTAAAGCATACATTCACTATATCAGGATTCTCAAGAACAACAACTCCAGTAGTAATTACTAAACTAGAGTATGACGACATAGTTGGTTATGGTGAAGCATCTTTGCCTCCTTATCTTGGTGAATCACAAGAATCAGTAATAGATTTTCTGAAGAAAGTAGATTTGTCTGGTTTTACTGATCCAACACAGATAGAGGAGATTGTTGATTATATAGATTCAATAGCAATAAATAATACAGCAGCAAAAGCATCGGTTGATATTGCTTTGCACGATTTGGCCGGTAAAATAATTGGATCCCCCTGGCACAAAATATTTGGATTGAGCAAGTATGAAGTTCCAGACACAACTTTCACAATTGGAATTGATACTGATGAAGTGGTTAAGGAAAAAACGCGTGAAGTGATGGGTAATTACAATATCCTAAAAGTAAAAGTAGGTGGTCGTGATGATAAGCGTATGATCAGAGCTATAAGGTCTGTTTCAAATTTACCATTAGCTGTAGATGCTAACCAAGGATGGAAAGACAGACATGAAGCAATTGAAATGATATACTGGCTAAAAGAGCAGGGTGTTGTAATGATTGAGCAGCCATTGCCTAAAAGTGATCTTGACAATATTGCAAAATTAACTGAAGAAAGTCCCCTTCCTATTTTTGCGGATGAATCAGTTCAAAGATTAGATGATGTTGAGCGATTAAAAGGTGTTTTCTCAGGAATTAATATCAAGCTGATGAAGTGTACCGGAATGCATGAGGCATGGCAAATGCGCCAACTTGCGAAATCTTTGGATATGAAGGTGATGATGGGATGTATGACCGAGACTTCATGTGCAATTTCAGCTGCTTCGCAATTATATGCAGGTATGGATTTTGCAGATCTTGATGGTGCTTTATTAATCGCTAATGACTGCTTTAGCGGTGCTTCACTTCAACATGGGAAGATAATTGCATCAGATATGCCAGGTAATGGTGTTATGCCAACAAAAGAGTTAAATTTCACCCGAGTTTAAAAGGACCTATTTATCTGGCTGTATTTTTTTGTCTTATTTTGAATCTTAAAATGAATAGCATGGCACAAGACCAAGTCTTGTATTTAAATAACAAGCTCCTTGAAAAGACGTTCAAAAGTCTCTTCCAAATTATCTGTTTTACCTATATGAGTTGATGATGTTTGAATTATTGAACTCCTAACTGCAGCAAGCCATCGGAATCTTTCGGGTATATCCATTTCCGAAATTGGACCAAAATCTTTATTCCCTTCAGCAATCTGTTTATAAGTCTCTAAACTGTTTAGAACTTCCTCATATTCGATATCAGTGCACATTAACTTGAATTTTTCTTTGCAAAGGTGATATTTGAGACGTATAAACTTTTCGTTTTTTGAGAACAGAATCAACCCAATATTGATAAACTCCTCCCTTTCAATCTTAGGAACAAGTCGTATAACAGCATAATGATATAATTTATCTTCTTGCATTCTTTGCTAAATTTAAGAAGTTATCTGAATGCTGAAATCTGTTTTTAAGAAATTTAAAATAGATTTCTCTTATCTGTTCTGGAGTGTTTTCTGTATGGTCCCACATGAGCCAATTATCCGGTATGAGGCTTACTATATCATTAAAAAGTTCATCAGTAAGAGTTTCATGTGCAAACTGGTCTGCTTCATCAAGCATAGTTGCTTGTGATAGAAGAATATGATCTTTAATGTGAGGAAAAGGGTTTAAAGAATGTTTCTCAAAATCTTTC
>CAZSBA010000074.1:0-10910 GCA_964605035.1 uncultured Proteiniphilum sp.
CCGTTTATAGGTACAACAAACTACGGTACAACTAACCCCGGTCCGGTGCTTCCGAATGGTATGATGTCAGTTTCTCCATTTAACGTAATGGGGTCGGATTTGAACAGATTCGACAAGGATAAACAGTGGTGGTCTACTCCCTATACCAATATAAATAAATTCTTCACTGGTTTCTCTCATGTCAACTTAAGCGGGGTAGGGTGTCCTGAAATGGGGTCACTTCTATTGATGCCTACATCAGGTGAACTAAATGTTAACTATGAGGAGTATGGCAGTGAGTATACTAAAGAGACAGCAACACCAGGTTATTACTCTAATATTTTATCAAAGTATAATATAAAAACCGAGGTTTCGGCAACTACTCGAAGCAGTATAGCCCGATTTACTTTTCCGGAGGGAAAAGGAAATATTCTTCTGAATCTGGGTGAAGGACTCACTAATGAGTCGGGTGCATGGATGCGACGAGTTAGCGAAACTGAAATAGAAGGTATGAAGGTTTTGGGTACTTTTTGTTATAATCCAGAGGCTGTTTTTCCTATTTACTTTGTGATGAGGGTTAATAAAATGCCTGAGTCAACAGGATACTGGAAGATGCAACGCGAGATGGGTGTAGAGGCTCAATGGGACGCAACCAGTGGTATTAGGAAGTTGTATACTCGTTACAACAGGGATATTGCAGGTGATGATATAGGTGCTTACTTTACATACAATCTTGAAGAGGGTGAGACCGTTGAAGTTCAGATTGGAGTATCTTTTGTTAGTACAGAGAATGCACGCATGAACCTTGATGCAGAGCAGAAAGGTTTTGATTTTGATGTGGTGCATAACAATGCCCGTGAAGTTTGGAATGAGGCATTGTCTAAAGTGATTGCCGAGGGTGGTACCGACGATCAGCAGACTGTGTTTTACACCGGTCTTTACCACGCTCTTATTCATCCTAATATACTTAATGATGTAAATGGGGAGTATCCCGAGATGGAGAGTGATGGAATTGGGAAGACAAACTCTAATCGATATACAGTTTTTTCACTTTGGGATACATATAGAAATGTGCATCAAATGCTGACGCTTCTCTATCCTGAAACACAACTGGATATGGTTCGTTCGATGGTAGATATGTATAAAGAGGGTGGTTGGCTGCCGAGATGGGAGTTATATAGCAGAGAGACTCTAACTATGGAGGGTGACCCCGCAATTCCTGTGATAGTTGATAGTTGGATGAAGGGATTGCGTGACTTCGACGTGAAAACGGCTTACGAAGCTATGTACAAGTCGGCTACCACTCCCGGAAAAGATAATTTTATACGTCCCGATATTGATGATTATATTTACAAAGGTTACATTCCACTTGAGGGTAAGTTCGACAACTCAGTTTCTCATGCATTAGAATACTATATTGCTGATAATGCATTGTCGCAGTTCGCAAAAGCTCTTGGAAAAGATGATGATGCCAAGAGGTTTTATAATCAATCACTTAATTATAAGAAGTACTATTCTCCCGAATATGGAGTTTTTAGGCCAATACTCCCTAACGGAGAGTTTTTATCGCCCTTTGACCCTAAGCAGGGAGAGAACTTTGAGGATGTACCAGGTTTTCATGAAGGGAGTTCATGGAACTATTCATTTATGGTTCCGCATGATGTGGATGGATTGATTAAGATGCATGGAGGGAAGAGGAAGTTTATTAATAAACTTCAGGAGGTGTTTGATGATGAGCATTATGACCCTACTAACGAGCCTAATATTGGCTACCCTTTCTTATTTAGTTATGTAAAAGGCGAAGAGTGGCGAACACAAAAGATCACTCAAGAATTGTTAGCAAAGCATTTCAAGAATTCTACCGACGGACTCCCGGGTAACGATGATACTGGAACAATGTCGACATGGGCGGTTTTTAATATGCTAGGCTTTTATCCAGATGACGCTACCGATACATCTTATACATTCACAACCCCTGTTTTCGATAAGATTAAATTAAATCTTGATGATTTTCACTACAAAGGACATTCAATAGATATTGAGACTGTTCGCCCGTCTGAAGATGCAATTTATATTGATAAAATAGTGATTGATGGTAAACGCTGGAGACAGTATCGCATTAGTCACGAAGAACTTGTTAAGGCAAATAAAATCACTTTCTATCTTAAAGATAGGAGATAGTGGTTTATTACTTTATTATGTTTAAATTTTAAAGGTTAACGTAGCAAAGTAGATAATATTTATTGTTTGTATTTTTAGTGTTGTAATAGGCATTACATCGCTTTTCCTATTATCGATTATAGCTTTATGAGGTTAACTAAACGCTTCCACTTATCAAAGAACTGCTTTTTGAACTTATATACTTTCAGGTCTCTTTGAGCAGAGTGCCACCACTTGCGCCAGTATAGGGCAAAGTAAAATGTAATTGGCATTACAAGGAAATAGATAAGCGCAAGTGACCAATTATTTGTAACTGATCTAATTATAAGTGATTGTATAAGATCGAATATTGGTACGAATACTAGGCCCGTTGCATATCTCACAGAAGGAATAAACTGGTTGTCTTTAAACAGACTGAGCAGTTTTTTATTTATCAAAAGGGGGAAAATTGCATTAAGATAGCCAAATAGCATTATTGGTGAAGTTAAGACTAGACCAGCAAAACGACCGATTATATTCACTTTAGTAGTCGGTTTCTCTATCTGATCTTTTGTGTTAAGCTGATGTTCCTTTAATATCTCTTTAGCCTCACGAAAATCTTTAATTTTACGATCAAACTCCTGACGGTTATTCTCATAAAGATTATCTAAAGTTTTAGTTATATAGAGTGATGATTGCAGATAATCATCCTTTCTGGGAGAAAACTTTTCCATTGCTATACGGTCGCCATTCCAATCGATAGCATCTTTATACTCTTCATAAAACTCGTCATTCCAGATGTTTACCACCATAGATTTTAAACTTGATTCGAGGTCAAGGCGAAGCTGATTGGTTGCAACATTTGGGTTTTCTGCATAAACTTCCTTATATTTTGAAACTTCTATAGGTGTGCCAAATGTAATATATACATCGGTCAGGAATCCAAAAATATCGCGATAGTAAATCGAAACGGGAACAATCTGACTATTTAGCTCAAAGTTAAGCGATGCCTCTGTTGGCAATACTATACGAGGCACTGCTTTTTGAATAGGAAGGAGCGATTGTTTAGGATTGTGCCTTGCCTCAGGAAACAGTGCTATCGGGTTATTCTTTCTAAGGATTCGCGCTGCATTATCAAAAACATCTTTATTCTTATCAAGATTGTCTTTCCCGTCACGTATTCTAAAAACTGGGATAATTCGCATACCACGAAGCATCCATGCAACAAATTTCTTCTTAAATATATCTGCACGTGCAAGAAATACAACCTGCTTAAAGTGATATCCGGCATATACAAGTAAAAGAGCGTCTAGTAAAGCATTTCTGTGATTAGCGGCAAATATAATTGGTTTCTTCTTAGATACATTCTCTTTCCTTCCGGAAAAAACCATCTTCCTGAAGTTAAGTCTTAGTACAGTCTTAACAGGAATTTTCACTAAGAAGTAACGAAAATCGTAATTATAAAGCATAGTTTATTTTTAGAATAACATTTGACTTGAATCAGGTCAATATATTTAATAATCAGTAAATCTAAATTAATTGGCTGTTGCTCTATCTTTAACCTCACGTTTTCGCCAGTATGTAGCTAGAATCAAACCTGCAGCAATATGCCAAATTCCCCACCATGCTGCAACCATAGCCATACCTCCTAAATTAAGTTCAGGAGGAAATATCCTTGGGTTAAAAATAAGAGCAAGCCCTAGTCCCGAATTCTGTATTCCAGTTTCAATTGATATTGTTCTGCAATCATTCTCTTTTATTTTAAAGAGCTTTGGCACTGCGTACCCTGTAATAAATGCTATACCATTGTGTAGTAGTACTAATATAAATATCAGATGAATATATTTTAGGAATATAGTGAAATTGCCCGCCAAAGCTGCCACTATAAATCCAATAAAGAAAATAACGGAAGCAGCTTGTATGGTTTTATCCATTCTTTTGGAGAATTTAGGAAATTTCATTCCAACAAACATTCCTAAAATAACAGGTATACCAAGAATTAAAAAAACGGTTCGGAACATCTCTATAGGGTCAATAGAAATTGGCACTAACAAAGGTGAATGTTTTGCATAGAGCCCACCCCAAAAAGCAAAGTTGAATGGTGTCATTATAAGACTCATTATAGTAGTAATTGTAGTGAGGCTTACAGAGAGTGTTATATTTGCCTTTGAGATTGATGAAATTAGATTTGACACATTTCCTCCGGGGCATGATGAGACTAGTATCATTCCTAATGCTACAGGTGTAGATGGACGAATTATTGAGACTAGCAGGTATGTTAATGCTGGTAAAATAATATACTGCGACACTGATCCTATTACTACTGGCTTAGGGTTTAAAAAGACTGCTCTAAAGTGTCCTGGCCTAATACTTAACGCAACGCCAAACATGATGAAAGCGATTGCAAGATTCATCATATTGACACTATCCTGATTAAAATTCAGCCTTACATAATCTAGCTGACTCATATCCCCGAATAGGGAAAGTAATGGTGATATCTCCATCTGACTTATTGATTTTAAGGCGCAAAGTTACTAAAATAAATTATTTACACCCATTTTTTTGTATTCAGTAGCGCAATGTGCAATAATATCTAAGTTAGTGATAGGTATCTTTTATGCTTCAAAATTAACAATCCAAGTGAATCTCAATCTATTTATGTTGCATGAACAATATTGGATCAGATTGATTATATTTGTAAAAAAAATAATATATGAGTACTCCCTTAGCAGAAAGACTAAGACCACAGAATCTGGATGAATTTATCGGGCAAGAACATTTGGTTGGTAAGGGAGCTGTATTACGCAGAATGATTGAATCAGGTAGAATTCCTTCAATTATCTTTTGGGGGCCTCCAGGAGTCGGCAAAACAACACTTGCAAATATAATTGCTAACACTATAAAAGCACCATTTTATAAGCTAAGTGCTATCAATTCAGGTGTAAAAGATGTGAGGGAAGTTATCCAAAAGGCCAAGGGTACACGGTTTTTTGATTCCGCAGCTCCTATTTTATTTATTGATGAGATTCATCGGTTTAGTAAATCGCAACAGGATTCACTCTTAAATGCTGTTGAAACTGGAACCGTTACATTGATAGGTGCTACTACTGAAAATCCATCTTTTGAAGTTATCAGACCCCTGCTTTCGCGTTGTCAGGTGTATGTGCTAAAATCTATGGAAAAGAAAGATCTCGAGAATTTGCTTGAAAGAGCTCTCACTGAAGATCTTATCCTTAAAGATAAGAAAATTGAGATTAAAGAGAATACAGCTCTTTTCAGATTTTCAGGTGGAGATGCAAGAAAACTTCTTAATATTCTCGATTTAAATATTGCATCGTTTGGTGATGAGGATGATATAGTTATTACAGATCAAATGGTAACCGAACGCCTGCAAGAAAATCCGGCTGCCTACGATAAAGGCGGAGAGATGCACTATGACATAATATCTGCTTTTATCAAATCAATAAGAGGAAGTGACCCCGACGCTGCTATATACTGGTTGGCACGGATGGTTGCTGGAGGCGAGGATCCTAAGTTTATTGCAAGACGACTTGTTATTTCGGCAGCTGAAGATATTGGTTTAGCAAATCCAAATGCTCTACTGCTTGCAAATGCATGCTTCGAAACTTTACAGAAAATTGGATGGCCCGAAGGTCGTATTGTTCTTGCAGAGGCAACTATTTATCTTGCAACATCTCCAAAAAGTAACTCGGCCTATCTGGCAATTGATAGTGCAATATCTAGAGTTGAGCAGACAGGTAATCTGCCTGTCCCTCTTCATTTGCGTAATGCACCTAGCGCTTTAATGAAGGAGCTTGATTATGGTAAGGAGTATAAATATTCACACGACTATGAAAATAATTTTGTTAAGCAGGATTATTTGCCTAAAGAACTAAAGAGTAGCCGTTTCTGGGAACCTCAAGCTTCTCCTGCAGAAAGCAAACTGAACGACTGGATGAAAAAGTTATGGGGAGATGATAAATAGTAAATTGGTGTATATACACCAGAAACAGTTTAATACCAGTCCATTCCCTGATCGTACGGCGAACTTCGTTGCTCATACTTAAGATCCTGTAACATCGAAGAGTTGGCTCTGATAGTGAAGTTGTAAGATTTATAAGGGCCAATTGGTATAAAGCTTGCCGACATACTCCAGCAGTGAAGATTACGAGTAACTGTACAATTTATATTGGTGAATTTTTTCATGTCGAAATTATAATCAGTATTAAAGGTGAAATTCCAGTTTTTAGTAGGCTGAATCGAGCCGCTAAGTCCGAAATTGTGAGTTAATGCACCTTCATACTCTAATCTTTCTGTATTGAACTCACCATATCCATATCGCAATGAATAATTGAACGATAAATTCCAATTTACAGCATTCTTAAGATATCCATTTTCATCAAATTCACCCATTGAATTATCACTATTGTCGAACATAGCATTTCTTCCGGGTGATTCATAAGGATTTTCACCAATAGTGCCGTCATCGGGAAGCTGGTTGTTTAGGTCGGGGTCTCCCTCATCCTCGTCGTCTGCTTTACTGTCGCCACGACCAAATAGTTTGCTAAATGTGTCTTGGTTAAGCGAATAAGAGAAAGAGGTTCCCGTACTCCTCAGTTTTCCAAACCCTTTACCACTAAACACTCTTAATTTATCAACTTTAGTAGGTCGGTTGTTTTGATCAAGTTCATAAAGATAAGGATCCCAAACCATATTTAGGCTTAGAGTATATGACTTGGTTAGCTTCAAACGAAGGTTTGTGTTGATGTTGCTCCACTTCATAGAGTCGGCCATCATATTGTAGTTGAAGTTTATGCCAAGGTCATCAATAAGACTTACTTTCTTAACACCAGTTGAATCCTTATCGGATCGTAACTTCATTTCTAGATTGTTTTTGAAATCAAAACCTATACTCCCGCTTTGACCTCTAGAGGCAGTACCAAACATCATCGATGAGTAAGGTGAGTATGTGTATTCAACATCTTCGCCATATTCATTTTTATAGCTGTACGTTTCGTAGAATCCGTATTTTGGATCACCAAAATCGGGTCGATAACTAAAACTTATACTAGGTGAAAAGACATGTCGTATTGCTTGAATCTTATCTCCAAACATCTTCCAGGGAGTGTACATACCGTATAATTTAGTTTGTGCACTTAGAGATGTACTATAATCATATACTCTGTTGAAGCCGTGTATAGTATCAACCGGTACATGCCTTCTTGCAACTGGGTCCCATGCTTCTTTATGTTCTCCGGTGTACCATCTTTCTGTGTAATTAAAAGAGGGTGATAACTGAATAAAATCGAAGAGTGTAAATGTAGCACTAACTGGAATATTATGACGCATTCCATTTGTCCAGTCTCTTACCAGGTTTGCCTTAAGGAATTTATCTTCTTTTGTTGTAATTGAATTACGGAATTCACCCGAATAGCTCATAGATATTTTTTCATACCATCTCTCCTCACCCACTGCTTCTTTTCTTTTAAAAGGGTAGATACGACTCATATTCATTGAAATATTAGGAAGAGTAGCAGCAATTGTTGAGTCTCTCGATACTTGGTTAATATTCATCGTTGCAGATAAGCTCCATGGCGAATCTGGAAAACGTTGGGTGATATTTACACTTGAGCTTTTTGTATTGTTAGATGCTTCACGAGAATATAGTCGGCTAAGGTCGTTATGGTTATTTCTACTTGTTGAGAAATTCACACTTGCCGAAAGTGTGCGATACATATTTGCCTTAGGGTCTTGCGAGTGAGTCCAATTAATCCTAAGGTCCTTTGCAACTGAGTACGCCTCAGGCGCAACATCCTTTAACTCTTTTTCTCCGGTTACTGTATTTAGGTAGTATACATTGAAGTTTCCTGAATATTTGTATCTTTTGCGGTAGTTAGAACGAGCACCCACACCCCACGAACCTTTGGTGTAAATTTCGCCTGTTAGTGAAAGGTCGATATAATCACTTATTGCTAAGTAATAACCTCCATTCTGAAGATAAAAACCTCTATTCATTTCATCTCCATAACTAGGCATAATAATACCTGAAGAGTAGGTTGTTGTAAATGGGAAGAATGCAAAAGGCAGTACAATTGGAAACAGCGGTACATCGGCAACTACAAGCCATGCCGGACCGGTCACTACATCCTTATCGGGCCTTACCTTGGCTTTCGATAGGTTTAGATAGAAGTGAGGGTGATCATGCCTATCGCATGTTGTATATTTTGCGTTTCTCATAAAGAAGGAGTTGTCGGCATTCTTTTTGGCCTCATTAGCCACAATATTACCTTCTCCTTGTTGAGTTATAACATTATGAATAAAAGCTTTTCTTGTCTCGAAATTATATTTAACACCCTTCATTTCATACTCGGTACCACCTTCAATGAAAACAGGATGACCAAATTCAACTCCTAATGAGTCTACTCCGAAGGTTGAAGATATTAAGCTACTATCCATATCCATGGTTATGTACTCACCTGAAATACCCATTTCGCCATATTTTATATCTGCCTGTCCATACAGAAATCCCATATTGTTGGCAGTAAAAATGATTGAGTCCTGTGCACTATATTGCACCGGAGACTCTAAAACATTCTTAGCGGGAGTAATAACAGAATCAGCCTCAATGGAAGTATCAGAGTCTATAATTGTGGAGTCTTGATCAGCAATTAATAGCTCTTGATCAATTATGGTCGAATCATTTTCAGAACTCGCAATATCAGGTTGTATAATAGTTGAGTCTTCCACGGTTATAGTTGAGCTAGAATCAACTACAACAGTAGTGTCACTATCCTTAATATCGGAAATAACTTCAGGTATGGCAATCTCTTTTACCTGACTCAGCTGGTTTGTTGCAACAGTTGTCTTTTGGACAGAAGAGCATTGATAAAAAATTGCCAGAACTAAAAGCAGAAATATGGAACGAAAAAGTTGCCTCATCCGGTAATACAGATTGCGTATGGTTCTCTCACGCAAAACTACTCATTAATGAATTAATAAGCAGCAAAAATAGTAAAAAGAAACTTAAGAGAGGCTTAATAAGGTTTTTTTAAACTGTTTGAAGTCGTTAGATATTGAATATGTCATTTTTTTCAGCTCCATAAACTTTGCTAAACCTTCGGGTATGTTTATTTTTTTTCCAACACAACCCTCCACAGTCTCTATAAATTTAGCAGGGTGAGCTGTAGATAGGAAAACTCCTATTTCATTATCTTTTTTATCCTCTTTAAGGGCCAAATAGGCGCAAGCACTGTGAGGATCAGTTAAATAACCTGTTTTGTTATATAGCTCTTTTATTGCTTTAGCTATTTTATTGTCATTATAAGCAAAACCTGTTACAGCGCTCTTAATTTCATCGTATGAACCATCATAAAGGTCATAAATTCTCTCGAAATTGCTCGGCGCACCCACATCCATGGCATTTGCAATGGTCTGCACAGATGATCTGGGACAGTAGTCTCCTGTTTGCAAGTACTTTGTAAAAACATCGTTGTTGTTGTTAGCTGCAATAAAACGTTTTATGGGGAGTCCCATATGACTAGCAAACAATCCAGCCGTTAGATTTCCTAGATTTCCACTTGGAACAGAGAATAAAACATTGTTTGGATTAGTTAATTTTATATGTGAATTCAATTTAGCAAGCTGAGCAAATGCATAGAAATAGTAAAATGATTGTGGAAGAAACCTTGCAACATTAATTGAGTTTGCCGATGTTAAATTAATTCTCCGGTTAAGTTCCTCATCCATAAATGCCGATTTAACCAATGCCTGACAATCATCAAATGTTCCATCAACTTCAAGTGCAACAATATTTTGTCCTAATGTCGTAAACTGAGCTTCTTGCATTTCACTCACTTTACCCGAAGGGTATAATACAAATACCTGTATACCTTCAACTCCCAAAAAGCCGTTCGCAACAGCACTACCTGTATCTCCAGATGTTGCTACAAGCACTTTAACATCTTCCTGATTGCGTTCTTTTACAAAATAGGATAACATGCGAGCCATAAACCTTGCCCCTACATCTTTAAAAGCAAAGGTAGGTCCATGAAACAGTTCGAGTACGTATATGTCTTTTTCTACCTCAATAAGGGGAATTTCAAAATTGAGTGTGTCTTCAACAATTGTGCTAAGTCTTTCTTTCGGTATATCATCACCAAAAAATGCTTCGGCAACCACTTTCGAAATATCTAATAAACTTTTACCTGCAATTTCATAAAAAAAATTATCAGAAAGATGAGGAATATGCTCAGGCATAAATAATCCCCGATCTGAAGCTAGTCCTTTTATAACTGCCTCTTGTAGTGATGCTTTTGCGGCTTTCTTATTTGTGCTATAAAACAACATTTTTAAATATTAAATAGAGTTTTCATAAATTGATTGCTATGTAGCAAACCATAACCACCATTACGTGCAGCAAACTCATCATAAGTTTGTACACTATCGGGTTCAATATCTTTATGCCAAATCAAAAAAGGTATAGGATCACGCGTATGTGTACGAATTGCACATGGGGTAGGGTGATCGGGAAGTATTGCAATTGTAACCTGTTCATCCCAATTAACTATCTCTTCATATATTGGTTTTACTATCCGCTTATCAAGATACTCAACTGTCTTTACCTTCAGTGGAACATCGCCCTCATGACCAGCTTCATCACTAGCTTCTATATGTAGATAGACAAAATCCTTTTCTTTTAAAGCCTCAAGAGCTGCCTTCGCTTTACCTTCATAATTAGTATCATATAACCCTGTTGCACCTTCAACCATAATAACTTCAAGTCCGGCATAAAC
>CAZSBA010000075.1:0-10710 GCA_964605035.1 uncultured Proteiniphilum sp.
TCAGTAGCTTTTGTAACGGCACCCCATGCTACATTTCCGAAACCTGAAATAGCAATAGTTTTATCTTTTAAAGAAATGTGATACTCTTCACACATCTTTTCAACAAAGTATAAAGCACCAAAACCAGTAGCTTCCGGACGTAACACTGAACCTCCAAAAGACATTCCTTTACCTGTAAAAGTGCCTGTATGTTCACGTGCAAGCTTCTTATACATGCCATACATATACCCAACTTCTCTTGCTCCTACACCAATATCGCCAGCAGGAACATCAGTATCCGGACCAATTACGTTCCATAGCTCCATAACAAAAGCTTGACAAAATCTCATAATCTCAGCCTGTGATTTTCCTTTTGGATTAAAGTCTGAACCACCTTTGCCTCCACCCATCGGCAGCGAAGTGAGTGCATTTTTAAAAGTTTGTTCAAATCCTAAAAATTTCAGAGATGATAATGAAACTGAGGGATGGAAACGGATGCCTCCCTTATAAGGTCCTAGTGCTCCATTAAACTGTACACGGTATCCTATATTCACATGAACCTTGCCATTATCATCAACCCATGGTACACGAAAGGTAAAAATTCGGTCTGGTTCCACTATTCGCTCAACTATTCCAGCCTTCTCAAATTCCGGATGCTGATTGTAAACCTCTTCTATTGAATCTAAAACTTCTCTTACAGCTTGTAAGAATTCAGATTCTACTTGATGCTTTGCCTCAAGTTGAGACATTATGTCGTTCACTTGCATATTATTAAAATTAATGATTTTGTATGTCTTATTTGGTCTTTGATAAAATGATTATTACGGTTATTAACAAAGGTAGAGATTTTTTTTGATATAGCATATATTATGTAGAGAATCATCTTTAATATTAAGTTTGTTTCATTACCAAAAGTTTCGCTTTTTAACGTTTAAATATTACTTTTGTTATGTACTTATATCACGATTGAATTAAACAAGATATAGTCCTTTACTGTGATTATTTGAAATTTATATTGATGGCAAAGAACAAATTGACCAAATTTGCCGAAATGGCCTCCTACGAAAACGTATTTCATTCGCCTTACGAAAAGTTGAGGGAAGAGGGATTTTCTCTTAAAGGCAAATGGCACACCTATTTTGAAAATAAAAACCCTATAATATTAGAACTTGGATGCGGCAAAGGTGAATATACCGTTGGACTGGCACGCAAATTCTCTGATAAAAATTTTATTGGGATAGATATAAAAGGGGCCAGAATATGGACTGGTGCCACTCAAGCTAGGAAAGACAATCTTAATAATGTAGCCTTTTTACGAACACATATAGAGCTAATCAACTACTTTTTCTCTGAGAATGAGGTATCAGAGATATGGATTACTTTCCCCGATCCTCAGATGAAAAAAGCCAATAAAAGGCTCACTTCTACTAGATTTATGCAAGAGTATAGCAGAATCTTAAAATCTGATGGTGTTATTCATCTCAAAACCGATAGTAATTTTCTATATAGCTATACTAAAGAAATGATTGAGGTAAACAACCTTAAAATTTTATTCGATACCGAAGATTTGTATAATTCAAATCCCGAAGATAAAATACTGGGTATACAGACATTTTATGAACAACAGTGGCTCGAACGAGGTTTAAACATTAAGTATATCAAATTTTTATGCCCAAAAGATAAAGAATGGTCAGAACCTGAGGTAGAAATCGAAAAGGATGATTATAGAAGCTTCGGTCGCAATAGACGTATCGAATAATCTTTTAATTTTAAAGTAGCTAAAATGCTATTTTAAACAGAGTATTAATATAAAACCTAATCGAGAAATAAAGGTTAAGAAAATAAACAATATAATAATTATGGCAATATATCCACAGCTTATTATAGATGCACTAAAAAATGTGCGTTACCCGGGAACTGGACAGGATATTGTTTCTGCAGGAATGGTAGAAGATGATATCAGAATAGATGGAATGAAGGTAAGCTTCTCGCTAATCACCGAAAAAGTAAATGATCCATTTATTAGATCATTGGTAAAAATGGCAGAACAGGCTATACTCTCAATTGATAAAAATATCGATATTGTTGGAAACATATCTGTAAAATCTAAACAAGCACCCAGGCCAAATATCCCCGATTTGCTGCCAGGGGTGAAAAATATAATCGCTGTTGCATCCGGAAAAGGGGGTGTAGGAAAAAGTACTGTATGCACTAACCTTGCTGTGGCTTTAGCGCAGAAAGGTTATAAAGTAGGGCTGCTTGATGCCGATATATTTGGACCCTCTGTACCAAAAATGCTTAATGTTGAAGACTCTGCTCCGGTTTTGGAGAAAAAGGATGGTCGCGACCTTATTATACCTATTGAAAACTACGGGGTTAAAATGCTTTCAATTGGTTTCTTCGTAAATAGAGAAGACGCAGTTGTTTGGCGTGGTGCAATGGCAAGTAATGCGTTAAAACAATTAATTGGTGATGCCGACTGGGGAGATTTGGATTATTTTTTAATAGACTTCCCTCCTGGTACTAGCGATATTCATTTAACACTAGTGCAAACTTTACCAATAACCGGAGCTGTAATTGTAAGTACTCCACAAGAGGTTGCACTTGCGGATGCACGAAAAGGTATTAGTATGTTTACTAGCGATAAGGTAAATGTACCTATTCTTGGTCTTGTTGAAAATATGGCTTGGTTCACACCTGCAGAACTACCTGAAAACAGATATTACATATTTGGAAAAGACGGTTGCAAAAGACTTGCCGAAGAACAAGGATACCAACTACTTGGTCAGATACCAGTAGTACAAAGCATACGTGAAGGGGGTGATGATGGAAAACCAGTAGCACTAAATAGTGATTCTGTAACAGGAATGGCTTTTAGCAGACTTGCCGATAATGTAATTGCTTCAGTCGACAAACGCAACAGAGAGTTACCCGAGTCGCATATTGTAGAAATAAAGAAAAAATAATAAACATATGACACATCCTCTTAGTCAGTTTAAATACTGTCCAAAGTGCGGTTCATCTGATTTCAATGAGCATAATGAAAAGTCTAAACGATGCTCTAAGTGTGGCTTTATTTACTACTTCAACTCCTCTGCAGCCGTAGTTGCTGTAATAGAAAACAATACTGGAGAAATTTTAGTCGCCCGTAGAGCAAAAGATCCCGCTAAAGACACTTTAGACCTTCCAGGAGGATTTATTGACATGTATGAAACAGCGGAAGAAGCGGCTTTCAGGGAAGTTAAAGAAGAGACACGATTAATTGTAAAGTCAATACAGTATCTCTTTTCAATTCCCAATATTTATAATTATTCAAACTTTGAAGTACACACTGTAGATATGTTCTTCAAATGCAAGGTTGATGATTTTAGTGAGTTAAAAGCTCAGGATGATGTTTCAGAATTATTATTTATACCACCAAATGAACTTAATCCTTCAGAATTCGGTTTGATATCAGTACGTAAGGGTGTTGAGAAATTAATTTCTCAACAATAAACAGACTATTATATAATCATAAAAATAAATATTCCATATATACTTAAACACATGAGAAAAATAATTTTAATAATTACGCTTGCTATCATTTCGCAAGTTACATTAGCTCAGAATTCGGTATATAACACACAACCAGACCTTCTGTTTAATCAGGGAAAGGAAATGTTCCTTGGAGGAAACTGGAACGGTGCTGTAGATATGTTGCAGAAATTCTCTAAAGAGAGTAGAGACAAACAACTTAAAGAGGAAGCAGATTATATGATTGCCGTATCCTCATTTCGCAAAGGAAATGAACACAGTGATTTAATAATGAAGGAATTTTTAGAAAAACATCCTGAAACTGTTCATATTAATCATGTTAATTTTCTTATTGCTTCATATTATTTCGACAAAGATGATTGGAGCAAAGCATTGTTATGGTTTAATCTAGCAGACCTTGACTATCTTAAGTTACATGAACAAGAAGATTATAGTTTCCGAACCGGATATACACATTTACAATTAGGCAATAAGGACGAAGCAACAAGATATTTTGGTCTATTATCACTAAATAGCACTCAATATCGAGATGCAGCAAATTTCTACCTCGGATATATTGACTATTCAAATGGAGATTACAGTAGCGCTTTACAGCGTTTCGAAAGTCTTAAAAATCATCCTGAATATGAAGAAGAGATTGCTTTCTATACTGCTCAAGCTACATTTTTTGAAGGCCGAATAGATGAAGCGATTAAATTAGCTGATGCTTTCAACTACAGATATCCTCATAGTTCACACACAAACGAATTGAACCGTATACTCGGAAATAGCTATTACCGTCTGGGGCAGCCTACACGTGCTATTCCATATTACGAAAATTATATGAACATGGCTGAAAAGCCATTACGTGGAGATGCATACTTCATGGGTTTATCATATTTCGAAACCGCCAAATACAACGAAGCATTGAAAATGTTTCAGCAAGCAGTTGGAGAACCCGATGAGCTTTCGCAAAATGCTCAATTACAGTTGGGGCATACATATCTAAAGCTAAATCAAAAACAGCTCGCACAAATGGCATTTGAGGCAGCTTCACGTGACAATTATAATCAGCAGGTTCGAGAGACTGCAATGTTTAACTATGCACTCTTATCGCACGAAACTAACTTCTCTGTTTTCAGTGAATCTATTACTCTATTTGAAAATTTCATCAGAGAGTTTCCAAATTCGCAATATAGAGATCAGGTTAATGATATACTTGCAGAAACTTTCCTAACAACCAAAGATTACAGAGCAGCTCTGAATGCAATAAACAGAATTAATAATCCTGGCAGACGTATTTTAGAAGCGAAGCAGATGGTATTTTTTCAGCTTGGTGCACAAGATTTTATAAATGGAAACATGTCAGACGCAATACAAAACTTCAATAATAGTATAGCGATAGGAAATTTAAACCCTCAGGCACGAAATAGCTCTTTTTATTGGAGAGGAGAAACCTACTATAGAATGGGTAACTATACAAATTCAACAAGCGACTTCAGACAGTTTACTCAAAATGCAACTTCGGCAGATGAGAATTGGTCCTTGGGATGGTACAATCTCGGATACTCCCATTTCAAACAACAGCAATATGGTCAGGCCATTGAAGCTTTTCAACGATATACATCTGCAGAAACAAATCGTAATAAAGCTGAATATGCTGATGCCTTAAATAGAATTGGAGATAGCTACTATTTCAATCGTAACTTCAATGATGCAGAAAGATATTATTCACAGGCAGCAGATGTTAATCCTTCGGCAGCCGACTATGCAGCATACCAAAGAGCATTTGTAATGGGTCTGCAACACAACTATCAGGGAAAGATAACTGCATTAGACAACCTAATGAGTAAATTTCCTAACTCACAATATTTTGATGATGCATTATACGAAAAAAGCCGTGCATTAACTATGCTCAACAGAGAAAATGAAGCAATTGCAGTTTTACAACGTTTGCTCAACGATTTTCCTCGAAGCCCACTCGCAAGTCAGGGTGGAGTTCAGTTAGGTCAGCTATATTACAACACAAACAACTTCCAGCAAAGTATAAATGCATATAAAAGTGTCATTTCAAACTTCCCCGGCTCTGATGATGCACGAAATGCATTGGTATCAATGGAGACTGTTTATAGGGATATGAACGATATTCAGTCGTATGTCGATTATGCAAACGCACTTCCCGGTGGTCTACGTATTACGACATCAAAACAAGACTCACTAACATATCTGGCCGCCGAAAGTGTATACATGAGAGGAAATCGAACAGAGGCAGAAACAGCTATGACACGTTATGTACAAACTTATCCAAATGGTGCATATAGTAGTGATGCTCACTATTACTTAGGTGTAATTTCAGATGAGAAAAACAATAAAGATCAGGCTCTTTCACATTTCCGCAGAGTAATAGATGCAGGTAATATAAAATTTCTTGATAATGCTCTCATATATACATCTCAAACGGAGTATCAGAACGGCAATTATAGAGAGGCTCTTGCTGATTATTCAAGATTGGCAAACTCTGCAAGAAGTGCTACAAACAAACAGCTTGGTCAGGTGGGTGTTGTAAGAACTCAATCGCAGTTAGGAAATTACCACGAAGCGTCAAGAGCTGCAACTGAACTGCTTGCAAATAGCAATCTTTCCCCTGAAACTATTACAGAAGCAAGATATCTTCGCGGTAAAGCTTATCAACAGATTAATGAATCAGAAAACGCTATCGAAGATTTTCAATTCATTTCAAATGATACACGCAGTATTTACGGCGCAGAAGCTCAGTTTATCCTTGCAGATACTTTTTATAAATGGAAATCTTATGACAGAGCCGAAGCTCAGGTAAAAGAATTTATGCAAAAAGGCACTCCACATCAATATTGGATGGCACGCTCAATGATTCTGCTATCAGACACATACATGGCAAAGGGTGATGAATTTCAAGCTAAACAATACCTCGAGAGCTTAAAAAATAATTATAAGGGAGATGAGACTGATATTCAACAGATGATTAATGAAAGGCTTCGTTAATACATTCATCTTAAAAAATAATTGAAAACTGAAATAACTAAATATGAAGAAAACATTTGTTATAATTGCAGTACTGGCATTGTCAACAGGACTATTTGCACAGACACAGGACTCATTGTTGAGACGACAGATGGAGCTTGAACGTGAGTTCAACCCTACCCTTCTGGATGCTGATAAAATAAACTCACTCCCTACATTGCGCGAACCTACAATTCAAAAAGCGAACCTAAATTACTCTACTTGGGCAGGAAGAGTTACTCCCCCTATAGAGATTGCTCTTCCACGTCCAGGTACAATAATGACCGACATTCCGTTTAGTACAAAAAAAGGATATCTACTCTTAAATGCTGGCAACTATGCCAATATAAATGGAGCATTTGGATACAGGTTGGTTGAAAATAATAAACACAACCTATCGTTCTCATTTATGCACAACTCCACAAATGGCGATATAAGCTATGCTCAGGAACCGCAGAACGGAGTAACAGAAAATAGCAACAATGCTTATTTAATGGATAATCTGGGACAGATTAACTATTTGCATCTTGCAGAATCACTTAAACTAAACATGCATCTTTCATATCTTAATTCGCAATTCAACTACTATGGCAACCCTTTTGACAATGAAAGATATTTTGATAATGAGAAATATAATTTCGGAATGCTTTCCGCAAATGTGGGTATAGAATCTCTTGAGTCTGACATATTGAATTATAGAGGATTCATCGACTTTAAAAATTTCAATACAAAACAGAGTAAAACACCCCAGTTCGACTGGATGAAAGGTAGTCAGGTACATGCATTTGTTGGCTTTGATAAACCTTTCAGAGGCACCAGTAGCAAGGTAGGTCTTGATGGATCTATTTTAACTACTTTCTACAATGGTAACGCAGATAATTATTTTTTGCTAAACGCAGCTCCATACATCTTATTTGGGAATAACAACACTCATGCAAAACTGGGAGTCGATTTACTATTTCAAAATTCAGAAAATGCAAAAATGAGAGTTGTACCAAATGTAGACCTTAAGTGGGGAGTAACCGAGCGTTCTTCTCTATATGCAACTATTAAAGGAGGTTTTAAACACAATACTCTTCCTGAAATCATGAGTGAGTCTAGGTATATTCTCACATACAACCCAGTCAGAGCTTCATTTACACATATAGATCTAGAGGCAGGAACCAAAATTGGTGAAGTAAGCGGTTTTAGATTTGATATTTTCGGAGGATTCAAAAAGACTGAAGATCAACATTTTCTTATACTAAATGGCAGTGATATTGTTGGTATAGATTTTATAGGTCCTTTTATGGAAAATCTTAAACCAATATATGGCACTCTCACACATTCATATATTGGAGGTATGATACACTCTAATATTTGGTCACCACTTGATGTTTCAATAAGACTTAAAAAGAATTTCTATGATGTAAGTGAAGTTGTGAATAACGATACAGATATTGCTGATGCAAAAGCATATAACATGCCAGGTGTTGATGTAGATATAATGGCATCTCTTGAGTTGATTGAAAATTTAAAACTTACTCTCAACTATTATTTTGCAGGAGACCGCTGGACTAACTACAATCATTCAAACATAAAGATGGATAACATTAACGACCTGAATGTTGGTGGAGTTTATGACATTAATGAATCATTCTCGTTGAACGTTAAAGCAAATAATATTCTTTCGCAAAAATATGATATCTGGTACGGCTATCCGGCTCAGGGAATAAATGTTGCAGGTGGTTTTACTTTTAAATTTTAAATAGTATGTCAAACTGCCTTTGAGGCAAAACGGGTCAAAAAACTATTTTTAATAAATCATCCTTCCTCATTACGACTGTTTTGTGTAATTTTGCGCCAATAGCACTTCATGCACTTTCACATGAAGTGACTCATCTAAATTATGGGTAAGAAAATAGAAACTAAGAACAACAAAACAAAAGGTAACAGCGATTCAATAAAGAGAGGTCTCATAGGTTTAATGTGGAAAATCTTTGGGGTACTTATAATTCTAGCTGTTCTCTTTTTTACTCTCCTTTCAACTGGAGCTGTGGGGTATTTACCAGATATCGACGAACTGGAAAATCCTATAGACAGATATGCTTCGCAAGTAATAGCCTCCGACAATGAATTATTATTTACATATTCGCTTAGCGATGACAACAGAATAATGGTTGACTACTCCGATTTGTCTCCTCACCTTATTGATGCATTGGTGTCTACAGAAGATATCAGATATTATACCCACTCGGGAATAGACATCATCGGGCTTGGAAGAGCAATTTTTAAAACTATTATCCTTCGCAGAGAAGAGAGTGGTGGGGGAAGTACAATAACACAGCAACTTGCAAAACTACTCTATTCACCTCGAGCAAACAACAAACTTCAGAGAGTATATCAAAAACCAGTTGAGTGGGTAATCGCAGCCAAACTTGAACGCTATTACACAAAAGATGAGATTATAAATCTTTATTTAAATAAGTACGACTTTAACTATAGTGCTGTAGGCATTGAATCTGCAACGCGCACCTATTTCGGGAAAGCTCCAGGTGAGCTTAGCATCGAAGAGGCTGCATTACTTGTAGGTATGCTCAAGAACTCATCGCTTTATAATCCTATTCGTCGCTCTGAACTTACTATGGAGCGCAGAAATGTGGTTCTTAATCAGATGAGAAAAGCAGGGCATCTAACTCGGGATGAGCTGGATTCTTTAAAGCAACTACCTATTGAACTCAATTTTAACAGATCTAGCCATATAGATATCTCCGCTCCATATTATCGCCAGCATCTTGCCAAGCTAATGATGGCAGTAAAGCCCGAAAGAAAAAACTATGCTTCGTGGCAAAATCAACAATTTACCGAAGATTCACTTGCATGGATTGAAGACCCTCTATATGGCTGGTGCAATAAAAACTTCAAGTCTGATGGCTCAAATTATAATATATACACCGATGGGCTAAAGATATATTCTACTATTGATTCTAGAATGCAGAAACATGCAGAGGATGCAGTAGATGAACATATGGGCGGATACCTTCAAGAACAGTTCTTTCAAGAAAAAAAAGGAGCCAAGTATGCACCATACTCTCGCGAAGTAAGTGATCAGGTAGAAGATCTTATGCTTAGAGCAATGAGGCAAACCGATCGATACCGCATTCTTAGAAATGAAGGATTGAGTGAAGCAGATATCGTTGAAAACTTCAAGGAAAAACCTGTTGAAATGAAAGTATTCTCTTGGGAGCATCAAGAGATTGATACAATTATGACGCCATGGGATTCAATAAGATATCACAAAAACTTTCTTCGTACTGGATTTATGGCAATGGACCCATATACAGGTCATGTAAAAGCATATGTTGGTGGGCCAGACTACCAGTTCTTTAAATATGATATGGTTACAACAGGTAAGCGTCAGATAGGTTCTACAATTAAACCATATCTATATACACTTGCAATGGAAGAAGGAATGACTCCATGTAACGAGCTTGTTCACCAACCTATTACTTTAAAAACTGAAACTGGTGAAGATTGGACCCCAAGAAATCCCGGACACTCAAGCGGAGAAACTGTCTCAATTAAATGGGGTCTCCAACGTTCCAGCAACTGGGTTACTGCATATATTATGAGTCAATACTCACCATATGCATTCTCTAGAATGTTAGAATCTTTTGGATTAAAAACACCAGCCGATCCGGTTGTTTCACTTGCGTTAGGGCCAAACGACGCCTCTGTTTATGAGATGGTGGGAGCATACTCTTCTTTTATAAACAAAGGTATACGAATTGACCCAGTATTGGTAACTCGTATCGAGGACTCATACGGAAACGAAGTTGCAACATTTGCACCAAGAATGAAAGAGATATTCAGCGAATCAACATCATATAAAATGCTTGATATGCTAACAGCTGTTGTAGATGGAGGTACAGGTAACCGATTGCGTTGGAGATATAATCTTAAGGGTGAAATGGGAGGTAAAACAGGAACAACAAACAACAACTCCGATGGTTGGTTTATGTCTTTCACGCCCGAACTTGTTGCAGGTTGTTGGGTAGGTGGTGAAGAGAGATCCATCCATTTCGATAGGATGGCTTACGGGCAGGGAGCAAGTATGGCACTACCAATTCATGGTCTCTTTTATCAGAAAGTATATGCCGACCCCGATCTTAATTACACTGATAATGGCAAATTCGATAT
>CAZSBA010000076.1:0-10037 GCA_964605035.1 uncultured Proteiniphilum sp.
TAACTTCTGTTTTACCTCGTGTTAAAAGAGTTTACGTTAAAGAATAATTTAAATAATATCTACTATTAGTATTAAACAAAAAAAGCATCTCCTAAGAGATGCTTTTTTATTATTATGTTGTTTTCTTGTTGAATTAGTCAACGAAGAAGATAGCAACACGGTTCCAGTCGTTTTCAGCATATGGCTGTTCAGTATCGCCCTTCCAGTCAATTGAGATACGATCGCTGCTGATTCCGTGATCGTTAATCAAAGCATCTGCAACCGCTCTTGCACGTCTTTCAGAAAGTGCGAAGTTGTATTCAGGAGTACCTGTTTGTCTATCAGCATAAGCTACAATGTTTACTTTCGCGCTATCGTTAGCCTTCATGTATTCAGCAGTGTTGTATACACTTACTTGCTGTCCTCTGTCAATAGTTGAAGAGTTAATACGGAAGAATACAACGTTAGGAACATAAACAGCTTCGCTAACTGTAGTAGGTTGTACTTCTGGACAATCT
Organism: uncultured Proteiniphilum sp.; assembly: GCA_964605035.1. Lineage (GTDB taxonomy): Bacteria > Bacteroidota > Bacteroidia > Bacteroidales > Dysgonomonadaceae > Proteiniphilum. The sequence continues at coordinate 498 of CAZSBA010000076.1, forward strand.
GGACAAGACTCTGGTCTTTGTCTTAGTTGTTCGTTTTCAGCACGTAGTCTGTTGATTTGGCTGTTAAGATCATTGATTAAGTTGTAATCCATAAGTTCAGCAGGTGTGAAATCTTGTTTTCCACCTAGTCCGAATTTGATACCAGCAGTACCTGTGAACATGCTGTCATAGTCATAATCTCCACTTGTTGGGCTTCCGTCAAAAGACTCTTGCATAACTCTCCAACCAAGCTCTACAAAAAGAGCGACGCTGTTAGAAAGTTTGAAATTGTTGATAAGACCTACGTTATAAGTCAGTGATTGGTTCTGATGTTTGAAAAGGTCTCCATCAGGATTCGGTTTTTTCCAGTCTGCATCCAGTCCATACATGTAACCAATTCCTAAATAAGGTATAAGGCTATAAACTCTGTCAGGATCATAAGAACCCCAAGCGTTGATGATATTATACATCACATCTACGTGTCCACCCAGCCAGTTCTGTTCAGGATCAATACCTGCAGCTACATGCTTGAGGTGTCCTCCATCGATAACTAAACGTGCTCCCCAATTTGGAGAATTCCAACGTCCAATTTCTAATTGACCCATCCATCCTAGACGATCTCCTAAACTTGCATCAGCATCATTCTCACCTTGTGTCATATAAAGGTTAGTGCCACCGCCAAGTCCTATATACCAATTATCACTTCCTTTGTTTTTCAGATACACTGTACCTTGAGAAACGTTCTGTACTTCTTGTGCACTTATGCTAAACGCTACAAGAGCAGTAAATAAAAGTAAACTAAACTTTTTCATAAATTTAAATTCTAATTAAACATTTTTTATTACAATAACTCGATATTCTTTTTTGTCGTTTAAGTAACGTACTAAATATCAGTACTTATTTTATTTGCTGTATTTATAACGTTTACGTTATAAAAAAGTTCGATAAAATTGGTGTAAAACTGTAGTGATTTCATAATTCTAATATACTACTAAATCGAACTACACCAAGTTACTGACAACTGAATACAAATATAAAACTTAATTTTCACATTTGCCCTTATTTGTGTAAAAATTATCCAAAAAACGGTTGATTTGTGCAGTTTTTCTACATTTTATATTTATTACAAATCAAAAAGGGCATAATAAAAGAGGTTGTTAGCCCAAATAGCTTTTCAACAGTTTGCTTCTTGAGTCCTGTCTCAAACGACGTATAGCCTTTTCTTTGATTTGACGAACACGTTCTCGAGTTAGTTGAAATTTATCTCCAATCTCTTCTAGAGTCATTTCTTGACAACCAATACCAAAGAACATCTTAATAATATCACTTTCTCTTTCGGTAAGAGTGGAAAGGGCTCTATCAATTTCTTTTTGCAGAGATTCATTAATTAATGTTCTGTCTGCTATTGGAGCATCATCATTCACAAGTACGTCAAGTAAACTGTTGTCTTCTCCTTCCACAAAAGGAGCATCCATAGAAATGTGTCTGCCTGATACTTTTAAAGAGTCTGTTACTTTGTCTACAGGAATATCCAATACAACAGCCAATTCTTCAGCAGAAGGTCTGCGTTCGTTTTCCTGTTCAAATTTCTGAAAAGCTTTGCTAATCTTATTTAGCGATCCAACCTGGTTGAGTGGTAGTCTTACAATTCTCGATTGCTCAGCCAAGGCTTGCAATATAGATTGTCTAATCCACCAAACTGCATAGCTAATAAATTTAAATCCTCTTGTTTCATCAAATTTTTCAGCAGCTTTTATCAAACCTAAATTTCCCTCGTTGATAAGGTCGGGAAGACTCAATCCCTGATTTTGATATTGCTTGGCTACCGAAACAACAAAACGGAGGTTTGCTCTAGTTAGTTTTTCGAGAGCTCGCCGATCACCTTTCTTTATAGCTTGCGCTAATTCAACTTCCTCTTCAACGGTTATGAGTTCTTCACGACCTATTTCCTGAAGATACTTGTCTAAAGAAGCACTTTCACGATTGGTGATTGATTTTGTAATTTTTAATTGTCTCATTTATATTCTATCCTTCAATAAATATTTCTATCTTAAACGTTTGGGGGTGCAAAAGTACAAAATATATTTGTAATATCGATCAATATTCTGATACACCAAATAAATATAGCAAAGGAATTTGGTGGATTTCACCTAATTCCTTTGCTATAGAAACACTTTATTTCGTGGTTTTGTTACTGAAAAACGACTAATTAACTTTACTTAACTTAGTTTTCACTCTGATGATAAGTCAATTGCAATGTATTGCGTTCTTCCGTTTGGATAAAATCCGGCTACCAGTAACACTTTATCCTGTCTATTTTGAGTAGATGCTACAATTGCATTTAAGTCATTCTCGTTATTTACAGGTGTATTGTTTATTCTCAATATAATGAACCCTTTATTGATACCTTCTTTTCTAAATAAACCGTCTGAATCTACGCTTTCAACCTCTAAACCGCTTGATATGCCTAGTTCCGATTTTCTTTCTTCTGATATAGGTGCAAATTTAGCTCCCAGTCTATCTAGTGGATTTACAACTCTAGAAATATCAGTATTGCCCTCATCATTTTTAAGCTCTATACTAAAATTATGAGTTTTACCATTTCTATCTACTGTAACATTCACTTTGTCTCCAGGTCTGTATCTGTTTAATTGAACCTGTAACTCAGGGAAACTATTTATAGGTGCATTGTTAATTGCAGTTATAACATCACCTTTTGCCATTCCAGCAGCTTTAGCCGCACTACGGTCAGAAAAGTCGTCAACAAGTACTCCTCTTATTTGAGATAATTCTCTTGCTCTCTCGGGATCTTCACGTCTTACACCTTCAATATTTTGAACTTGAATTCCTAAATATGCTCTTTGAACTGTGCCATATTCTTTTATATCAGCTGCAATTTTACCAGCAATTGAAATTGGAATTGCAAAAGCATAACCGGCAAAATTACCAGTTTGAGAATAAATGGCTGTGTTAATACCAACAAGTTCGCCTCGGGTGTTTACCAAAGCACCGCCACTATTGCCCGGGTTGACCGCAGCGTCTACCTGAATAAATGACTGTAACCCACCTCCCATAACATTTCCTCTGTTCTTAGCGCTTACTATTCCAGCTGTTACGGTTGATGTTAAGTTAAAAGGATTACCAACAGCCAAAACCCATTCGCCTACCTTTAAAGCATCTGAATTACCAAATGTGAGATATGGAAAGTCGTCACCCTCTATTTTTAAAAGGGCTAAATCGCTTTGAGGGTCATTCCCTACTACCTTGGCAGTAAACTCTCTGTTATCATTTAATGAAACTAAAACTTCATTTGCATTTTCAACAACGTGGTTATTTGTTATAATATATCCATCTTTTGATATGATAACTCCAGAACCAAAACCCACTTGCTCGCGAGGTTGCGAGGGTGCCCGATCACCAAAACCAAAGAAAAAATCGAAGGGATTTATATACTGTTGACGACTTAATGTTTTGGTTTTTACGTGAACCACACCGTCAACCGACCGTTCAGCGGCTTCTGTAAAATCGGGATATCCTTCAGAAGTCATTAAATTAGTAAGTACTACATTCTTATCTTGGTTAAATGAGTTAGAGTACAGCCCAATTTCTTCTGAAGTTGAATTAGTTCCTGATTTGTCTAAAAAACTAATGTTATTTCTGTTAGCAACATTATATCCCAATAGGGTAACAATCGAACTTACTACCGCTATAAGTACTATAAAGAGTACATTTTTTGTTTTACTTGTATTCATATTCATTGTATTAATGTTATTCTTTTGTGTCAAATATAAAACAAATATTGTGCAATCAACTTCATTAGCTTTTAACTTTTAACACTTTTAACTGATTAAAATTACCATTAACCCGATTTAACCCAAAGTCTGACAAAAAGACAGTTATTTGCTAAATTTATTTCTTCTGTTAGCATATTTTCTAAACCTAAAATTGCTTAATGGTTGAATCAGTTCAAAGAAAAGAAGGTTTATATTGATTTTTTTTGAATCAAAATATACACTGTTTTTATTTATAATAAGTAACTGAGTAATAAAGCGCATTATAAATAACAAAAGAGAAAATCCCAATAGTAAGTAATTAGAAAAATATACTGAACACACTATCGAAATTAGCAGAATTAGATAAAATGATTGTTTTGTAAATGTTTCAAATCCAAGAATTAAATTTGCCATTCCTTTATAAAACTGTTTTGTATAAAGATATTTTGATTTAATTGATCTCCATGTAGAGAAGCTATCAATACTATCTGTTTCAGTTATACTATCCTTTGATAGAACTACTCCTGTGTTTTTTTTATTTGAAATTCTGTTGATATATAAATCATCTTCACCCCCATCTATACCCAATACAGAAGAGAGGCCTTTGTTTTTAAAGAATAACTCTTTTCTATATGCCATATTTCTACCAATACCCATAAAAGGATTACCTCCAATTGCTAATGATAAAAATTTTAAATGGTGAATAAGGTTGTCGTATTGTATGAAGTTTCTTAATCCAACTTTTGTTGTAAATGCCACTCTGCTATACCCTAATATGATGTCCTTTCCTTTTGTAAACTCTTTTCCGAATTCTAGAATCCAGTTTTTTGAAACAGGTCTACAGTACGATTCAGTAAACAAAATGATATCATTGTTGGCAGCTTTAACACCTAAAGTGATTGCAAGTTTTTTTTCATTTACTTCGTCAGCTCCTGCAGGAATAAATGTATGATACAATTGTGGATATTTGTGTTCTGCCGCTTTAAGTACAACATCAGTGTCATCAGTAGAGCCACTATTCACAACAATTACTTCATACTTCGGGTAATTCTGATTTAAAACATAAGGAAGGTTTTTTTCTAACTCGAAGGAGTTATTTTTTGATGTAATAATAACAGAAATAGACGGAAGTTCTGACTCTTCTACAATCTTCTCCTCTCTTTTTTTTTCATGCGCTTGTGGTTTTCTAAATAAGACTATGCTGTATAAAATTTGAACTAAAAAGCAAAAAAGCAATGCCGTACTCAAAACCCACTCAATTAATGAGAACGATTCGACATAAGAGAAGATAATATCCATATTTAAAATGAATTTATTTAAGAATCTAACAGTTGGAATATTGCAGTTTTTTTTATTTAAATTGAATCAGAGAAGTATGATTCAGGGATATCTCTGCAGTTATATTTTGAAACCATTGCCTCACCGTATGCACCTGCAGAGCGAATGGCAATAAAATCGCCTCTTTTAGATTGGTTAAGTGTAATATTTTCCCCGAATGTGTCGCTTGATTCACAAATAGGACCAACAACATCATACTTATTGAGTTCTCCATCTGAACTTATATTCTCTACATGATGAAATGCCTGATAAAGTGCAGGCCGAATCAGATCAGTCATTCCTGCATCTAAAATAAGAAAGTTTTTCTGAATGCCAGTTTTTAGATACAGTACACGACTAATTAGTGAACCACATGGTGCAATAACTGAGCGGCCTAGCTCAAAATGTAAAGATTGATTCTCTTCAAGTTTTAGATGTTTATCGAAAAGTCGGAAATAAGATTCAAAATCGGCCATAGGAAAATGGTTGGGATGCTGATAATTTATACCAAGTCCACCACCTGCATTAATAACCTTGAGTGATACACCTTGTTCATTGAACCAATTCTGAATAAGTTTTATTTTTACACATAAATCCTCAAAAGAAGTTAGATCAGTAATTTGAGATCCTATATGGAAATGAATACCTATAAGTTTTATGTTAGGTGAGTCAGAAAGAATTCTCAGAGTCTCAGGAAGATCTTGCTCATTTATTCCAAACTTGTTCTCATTTAAGCCTGTTGTAATATATTTATGAGTACGTGCGTCAACATTAGGGTTTATTCTGAGTGCGATAGAGGCTGTCTTTCCTTTTTTTTCTGCTAGTTCATTGAGTACTTCAATTTCAGGAATCGATTCAACGTTAAAACAGAAAATATCATTGTCGAGTCCAATATTTATCTCTTTGTCACTCTTGCCAACACCTGCAAAAGCTATCTTCGATGATGGAAATCCGCATTCAATAGCTTTTAAAATTTCATTACCACTTACACAGTCAGCACCAAAACCTTGAGATGCAATCTCCTTTAAAATACGTGGATTAGCATTTGCTTTTAGTGCGTAATGTACATGAAAAGGACGATTCTCTGTTTCCTTATTAATTGTTTGAAGTGTTTTATGTAACAACTCCATATCATAATAGTAAAACGGAGTTTCGAGCGATTCAAATTTATTGTTAGGGTATTTGCCTTTTATCATTTTAATATTTGGTTGAGGGTGTTAAGTTACAGAACTTGTTATTGTCTGTACATACATTTCTATCTATAACAAAATTACAATTTTTTTGGAGAATTCTACATACAGATAAAAGAATATGCTTTTTCAAGTTTTTGTTCTATGGGTAAATTGGCATCTATCCAATTGATTTTGAGTCCTCTCCGTTCCATGCCTCTGAACCATGTCATTTGGCGTTTTGCGAATTGGTGAATTGCAGTTTCTAGTCCTTTATGCATTTCATCATAGCTTAATTTGCCAATAACATATAAAGTAACAAATTTATACTCTAATCCATAATAAATTAAGTTCTCATAAGCAACACCAGAGTCAAGTATTGATTTCACCTCATCAATCATGCCTTCATCAATACGTGCTTTCAAACGTTCACTTATTTTTTTACGACGTAAGTCACGATCAATTTTCACTCCCAGTACACAGCTTTCAATAGGAGGGTAGTCTCTTTTAGTGGGATCTTGTTTTGCCCTAAAAGCTTCAATCTCAATAGCTCTAATCGCGCGTTTCTTTGTATCGGTATCGGTAATATTATGTAAAGGACGATAGCTTTTCAAAACATCTGTAAGCTCTTCAAGTGTTTTGTTTTGAAGCGATTCTCTTAGTTTATTGTTAGATGGTACATCAGGCAAATTATACCCTTTTAATACAGACTCAATATAAAGTCCCGTTCCACCACAAAGAATTGGTTTCTTATTGCGGGAAATGATACCAGCATAAGCATCGTGAAAATCACGTTGATATTCAAAAAGTGTATATTTTTCTCCAGCGTCTCGTATGTCTATAAGATGATAAGGAATAGATTTACCATTAATAAAATAGTCTGAAATGTCTTTTCCAGTACCTATATCCATGCTACGATATATCTGACGAGAGTCGCCACTTATGATCTCTCCATTAATTCTATACGCAAGATTAGCTGCAAATGTGGTTTTTCCACTTGCGGTAGGGCCAAGTATTGTAATTAATTTATCTTTCATATTACTAACTACCAACTGCCACCTGCGCCACCACCACCAAATCTGCCGCCTCCGCCTCCGCCGAAGCCACCTCCGCCGAAGCCGCCTCCAAAGCCACCTCCGCCGAAACCCCCGCTGCTTCTACCTGAGCGAGGTGGAAAAAAGATTGGAGGCATTGTTGTTCTGTGATGGCCATCACCTCCAATGTTTTGGTCACCTCCTCCAATAATAATTAAAAGTAAAACAATAATAGCTATAATTACAATAATAACTATAAATGCAGGAATGGCCTCATCTCCTTCTTCATTTTCAGCTATGTATTCACCAGCAAGCCGTGCAATCATTACATCAACTGCTGCATTTACACCACCAAAATAGTCCTCTTCAATAAAATAAGGAATCATATTATTACGAACAATCCTTCCGGCGTAAGCATCATTTATTCTTGCTTCTAGTCCATATCCAGTTGCAATAAATGCTTGTCCTCTACTATTGCCAATTTTTGGTTTAATAAGAATCACAGCACCATTGTCCTTGCTTTTCTGGCCTATAGCCCATTTCTCGCCCAGTCTAAATGCATAGTCTGATGCTGCATATCCGCCCAAATCATCTATAGTAACTACATATATTTGTGTAGAGGTAGAATCGTTATATTCAAGCAGTTTCTGTTCTAGAGCACTGTTTTCTGCAGTTGAAAAAACACCTGCAAAGTCGTTCACCAGACGATATGGTACCATCGGGTCGGGGATGTTCTGTGCCATTACCCCTACGGAGAATAATATAATTGAGAATGACAGAAGAGTTTTACTCTTCAATAATAACTTCATTGTCTAATTCGTTTTTATCATCATCGGCTATCGGATAAAACTCTTTAAGCAGATTACCAACCTTTTCTACTCCTTTTGTGATACCCAAACTAATCTCTTCATTCTTAAAATGAGTAAGCATTAAGTCGAGAGCCTCATTCCAAAAATTCTTATTTCTAACAGTTTCATTTATACCCTCATCACCAAAAATAGCTGCTTTATGGTCGGTAATAGAAATAAATATAAGTACACCATTTCGCAGTTTTGTATTATTCATTTTCAACTGATGAAATTTTTTATACGCAGTCTCTAAGGGTTCACCATTGCAATGCCTTGCAATATAAACACGTATTTCACCTGAAGTATGGCTTTCAGCAATCCTTATCGACTCTGTTATTTTTTCCAACTCTTCTTTTTTAAGCATGATTTTTAATGGGGCTTCTGGATGTGTAATAATCAGAATTGAACCTGCGGAGCCGTTTGAGCTTCAGGAAGCGCTTCAAAATAAGCTTTGTTTTCAAACTTAAACCATTTGGCATAAATTACTTGTGGAAATTTACGAATATATGAATTGTAGTCTTGAGCCAGCTGGTTGAATCTATTTCGTTCAACTGATATTCTGTTTTCCGTTCCGGCCAGCTCATCCTGCAACGCAAGAAAGTTTTGATTAGCCTTCAATTCGGGATAGTTCTCCTGAATTAGCAATAGTCGCCCCAATGCTTGGCTTAATTGATTTTGTGCCTGTTGATATTCTTGCAGGCTCTCTGTAGTTAGGTTCTCAGGATTAATATTCGTTTGTGTAGCTCTTGATCTTGCTTCAGTAACCTGTGTAAAGGTTTCTTGCTCATGAGTCGCATACCCTTTTACTGTATTTACAAGGTTAGGAATCAGATCTGCACGTCTTTGATATGCATTTTGCACATTACCCCACTGTGATGTAACAGCTTCTTGTTTTTCCACCATATTATTATATCCCGAACAGCTCGAAAGGGATATTGCAGTTGCTACAACTAGTAAAATGTATACAATCTTTTTCATTTCTTTGAAATATTAATTACTTGTTTAATTATATGCAAATATATTGTTTTTTTTTAGATACTTTTTTATATCTCAATTAAAAATGAACAGTAATGTGGTTATAAAGGTTTTAATTATTCATGAGTTAAGTAAAAAAGTTATATCTTTGTACTTATGTTTAGCTTACTAAAAATATGAAACAACCTCTTGCATTTTTTATAATATCACTTTTTTCATTGGCAATAAATGCCACTGAGGCTTTTCAGGTTCCTGATACTCTCAATCTGTTCGAAAATATAACAGATGTAAGTCGTCAGATACAACAGCAAACAACATCTAAAGAGAATATTGCTACTCCTGAGGAGGATTTATGGGAAGCTATACCAGAAGCCCTTACTCCGGATTCAATTATACTCCCTGCCTCTATTGGAGACACGATCATTGGAGACACGATCATTGGAGA
>CAZSBA010000077.1:0-9410 GCA_964605035.1 uncultured Proteiniphilum sp.
TTAAGGATGCCTCACATGGTTGTGTAACCGATGAGTAGAAAGTTTCAGTTGTCTATTTCTTAGTAAATCTTAGAGATCGGAAGTTGTGCCCCCCTTCAAAGTAATATGTTATTTTATGTTTACCTTTAGTAAGGTTTAGCGTTAGTTTATCTTCGGGGGTTGTAACCCATTGGTAAGCTCCCCACCCCCCTGTGTTGGGAGTGTTAATTGTGCCTGTTACATTTTCGCCATTTAGCTCTAGATGGAAAGAGCTGGCGGAGGGTGAAGCAGCTTGTACATCAACCTTATATTCGCCTGCATCAACCACTTCAACCGTATAAAGTAGCCACTCCCCAGGATTTGTCCAACCAACGTTGAGACCATACCCTTCAATATCAACAGCAGTGCTGCTATTATCTCCATTGCTAACTCTATAATTACCATTTTGTCCTGAAGCATCATGCCCATCATTATCATGGAATGCATTACCTTGACCTCCTAAATCGAATTTAGCCGACATAAGTTCATAAGGAGCTTCTGCGGATAAAATATGAGGACCCATAAACGGGCGTGTGGTTGCAGCATCTACCTCAATTCTTTTCTCAAAATCGCCAATCTTATATACGATGTAGGTAATACCTTCACCAACAGCAGTTATCTCTCCACCCTCACTAACAGTTGCAATAAGAGGATCCTCTGTTCCCCATGAATATGCAGGAACATCATTTGCATTCTCGGGTAAAAGGGTTATAAAAACTGTTTTTCTATTTCCCACATAAAGTTCCATTGAAGTTTCACTAATCAGAACCTCTTCAAGAGGTATTCTAACTATTGCATTAAGCTCTACCTTTGTAGAAAGATTGTTGCTTTTTACAATGATATTTGTGAATCCTTCACCCACTACTTCTACTAACCCGTTTGATGTTACAGTTGCCACCGATGGATCTTCAGATGTCCATGAAAATTGATGTGTTCCGTCTGTGGGACTAGCTTCTAGTTGTATTGTTTCGCCAACGAAAAGTGACATTGAAGATTGATTAACGTAAATATACTCCTCAATTGGTTTTTCGGCATAATCATCGCATCCTGCTATTTGTAATAAAAACAAGATGCTTAAGCTATATTTTATAAATTTAGATATCATATCCAATATAATTTTATTAGTTTTCATCTTCATCCTCGTCAAACTCAAGTCTTAGTTCTTCCTTAAATTCGTAAAAAGTATTTCCACTTTTGTAGTTATATCGAAGAAGGAATGTCTTATAAGTTTTGAATCCATCATCCTCAATTTTAAAGATATTGGGAAATTCAGGATCTCCATTTACCTGAACAACCTCTATATTTCCATAAGGCAATATTTCAACATTATTATTTTCATCCACCTCAAGAATAATTGCATATCGGTTAAAAGTGTTGATATTAGATTCGTAAGTTTCATTTCCTGCCATCACGCGAACTTTATTAAAACTAATTGGTTGCATTACTTTCGAACCAGGCATCTCAAGTTCACTTGAAGAACCCTGTACTCTTAACTTTGCTCTCATTGAGTAGCTAGTGTTACCACCTGCTTGAGCATAGTAGTTCTTTGTTCTAACCTGATATAAGATGAAACTCTTTTCGGGATTTATTTCGTATGATGAATGAGACTCAACTCTTAAAGAAATATAGTATGAAGTGTCTGGTGACAATCCATCGGGTCTGATTCTAATTGGTAACCTACCACTAATCTCTCCTGCATTAATTGTAAATTGATATGATTCTATATCAAACTTACTTGGAGGAAGGGGTTTGCCATACTTAGCTACATCAGTATCATAGTTTGTTCTATTAAAATCATCCAATAGAGATTGATCTTCAACAAGTTTTACTTCAATATCCTTTGTTGTTGGATTTGTTCCACCCAAAGAGGCTGCAACAAAACCAATTGATTCTTCGCCTAGCGGGTGTAATTTACTTGCTACATTATTGCTTTCACTTATCAATGCAAATACATTTTTGTATTGCTCACGCTCAAAAACTTCGTCTCTATTACATGATAAAGTGATGAAAAGCAGTGATAGAGTAAATATTGAAACGCTCAATATTTGTTGACTTGAAAACGTTCTTATAACTCTATTTCTTTTGTTCTTATACATTATATATGCTCTTTTCATATCTGTAATTTATTTCTTATTCTTCCCAACCCGGGTTTTGATCTAAAGATTTTAATAATCTTACCTCTTTCAAAGGAATAGGAAGCCAGTTTAGTCGTCTATTAACTATACGCGAACCTATGCGAGATGTGTTAGGAATAACTTTAGTATAATACACTTCTTTTGTTCCTTCCACATTCATTCCTCTAATTGGAACACTTTCTACACTCTCATAAATGCCCCATCTTCTGACATCATAGTATCTGCGATTTTCGAATAAAAATTCGATGAATCTTTCATCCTGAATCTTTTCTTGTATCTCAGCAGCATCTTCTGTGCCCATGATGCCAGGCAAGCCTGAACGATGGCGTACTTGGTTAAATGCACTCTTAATCTCATTCATATCTCGTGAATAAGTTTGAGACTCACCCCCCAATTCTATTGTGTGGCTGCTAGTTAGATTGTTTAACGCCTCAGCATATGAAAGGAGGATCTCTGCATATCGAATAATTGGAAACCCTTTATCCATGCGTCTAGCATTTGTACCGCCCCATGAATCGGATGGATGAATAAATTTCTTAATAACATAACCTGTAATAGGGTAGTCTTGTGCAGTTGTTACACCACCCTTCCCATTAGGAGAGTTGAAGTAATATGCAATTGTTTGATTATAATAACCCGAAGAGGTAGAAGATGTCATGGGCCAGAAGCTTTCGCTAAAACCTACAGATGCATAAAAACGTGGTTCACGATTTACATACATGTTGTGTACACCCGCATTTAAACGATATCCAGAAAATGTTCTAGCATTTGTAGAGAAACCTATTTCACTATATGGATATTCCTCACTTGAGTTATATATAGTGTTACCATCAACCATTGCATATGTATCAACTACTTTTTGAGTTATACACATTCCATTCCATCCATCAATTCTTTGTGGAAATGACATACGGGTGTTTTCACGTATAGCGTTACTTCTTCGTCCCCATACATATTCGGGATTGACAGGAATAACGGCCTCTCCGTTAAACATTTCTGAGTATGATCTATATGGATCTATTCCTGCGGCACCAACTGGCCATGGCTCGTAATAATCTGGATCGGAAGTAACACCTTCTGGAAGATCAGGTGTTTCGGAGTCGGACTGAACTGTGAATAATCGGTACATTGGTCCACCCGATAACTGCATGTCCATAACACGTTTTGATGCAGCAGCGGCTAGTGCCCATCGATTCTCGTCGTATGTTTGAGAAACATACTGAGCACCGTCGGTAGAACGTGTCCAGTTGCCAAAGAATGATCTTGCTACGTTGCCTCCATTATATAAAGGACTTGCATGAATTAATCTAACACGTGCAATTAAACCGTAAGCAGCTCCTTTTGTAGGTAATCCGAAGTCCATTAATGGAACCGATTGTGGTAAGAATTCGGCAGCACTTTCAAACTCACTGCAAATATATTCAACAGCTTCGTCATAAGTACTTCTAGGACGATCGTATTCTTCTAGTGAAGCATTAGATTCTATGATCTCATCATCAAGAATAATTGGAGGACCAAAATCCATAAGAATGTTGTAATATGCATAAGCTCTCATAAATCTTGTATAACCAATAATATCAAAGCGCTCTCTTGTAGTCATATCAGTAGCCTCATCTATACGCTCTAATATTGTGTTACACTTGCGAATTATTTTATACATATTACCCCATACTCCTTGAAATGAATGCATTGAGTTTGCATTTATTTCACCTAACACAAATCTCATTCCATTATATCCGCTTGAAGTAAAAAAGCTTGTAAAAGCCTCATCTGTCGCTAGTGGTCCCGGTGTATGACTTCCATTTAATAAATTGCCTTCGTCGGGAAACAGACCTGCAGCTCCCCACATATATGCTTCAACATAACGTGTTTGTGCAAATACTGAGTCGAGTTTTAGCTCATCGCTAAAATAGTTGTCCACACTTAGAAGGTCTTTACATGAAGAAAAATAAACCATCAATAATATTGCTGTTGTAAGCGACGCAATGTGATGTATTAACTTCTTTGATCTATTTTTTTTGAATATTTTCATAATTCTTAAATTTACAAGTTGATGTACATTTGTAAAGTGTAGGTAGTAGGTATTGGATAAACCTCTCCATTGCGATGCGCTTGCTCCGGATCAAATATTTTAACATTATCCCATAATAACAAGTTGTTTCCCACTAATTGAAAGTCTATAGACTGAATTTTAATCCTTTGTAAGAATGAACTTTTATAGTTATAGTTGAGAGTAACTTCCTGAAGTCTTAAATAGCGAGCATCTCCTCTCCAAAAATCAGATAATTGAGAGTTGTTTTCATTATAACCATAAGTTAATCTGGGGAAACGTGCATTTGGATTTTCTGCCAAAGATGGGTCTATACCATTGGCAGTGGCATAATCAGTAGGTATCCAGCGGTTTTTAGGGTCATTTGCTATTTTCAATACATTGCCATTAATTCCTTGATAAAATGGAATATATCCCGTACCATTACCACCATAACCAACATGGAAAAAATCTGTTTTACCTGTACCCTTAAAAAGTACACCTAATGTGAAGTCCTTATATCTGAACTCACCACCAAAACCGTACATCAAAAGAGGATATGTGCTATAAGATAAAGGAACCCGGTCATCTGAATTTATAACTCCATCACCGTTAACGTCGCGATACTTAATATCACCAGGCATTAATGTTCCAAATTGTGCAGGGCTATTTCTAACGTCGTCCCAATCTTTAAATAGCCCAATCGATTGATACCCCCTAATTGTTCCATATGGATAATCAGAAGCTTCCTGATATGGATATTTAGGATTAGCCTCTTCCCAATTTTGCACATTATTCTTAGAGTATGTAAAGTTAGAACGTAGAGTAAAAGACATTTCTTTATTAATCTCATGGTTGAAAGTTATATTACCATCAGCACCATAACTTTTCATTTTACCAACATTTCCAAAAGGCATAGTAACTAATCCTGCATAGTCTGGTATTTGAACTCGTTCCATAAAAATACCATCTCTTTGGTCGTTAAACATATCAAAAACAAGTTGAATTTTATCGTCTAACATGTTGGCCTCTATACCAATATTGCCCTTAATTGCCTTTTCCCACTGTAGGTTATCGGCCCCAATAGTTGACTCAGTAATACTTTCAACACCTGCCGATCCCCAAGGACTTGTAGAACCTCTGCTAACCATTGTCAGATAAGGAAATCTTCGTGAACTGATTCTGTCGTTACCTACAGTTCCATAAGAACCTCTAAACTTCAAAAAACTAAGCCAAGGAAGATTATCCTGAACAAAACTATAGTTAGAAGGCACCCAACCTAAAGCAACCGATGGGAATAGACCATACTGTCTGCCTGGCTGAAAGTTCTCAGACCCCGTGTAACCAAAGTTGAAGTCAATCATATAAGTGTCTTTGAAACCATATGTGAATCTACTAGATACACCTTGATAGCGAAGAGGTATTGCACTTAAGTTGTTGGTACTTTGGTTTGCCCATTTCTGGTCACTTAAGTAATAATATATTAATGCCGATGCACGATGATCTTCAGCAAAAATCTTATCATAGTTCAATGTGCTTTCAAAGTGATATTTTCTAAATTGATCAGTCCCATTTGAGTACGATATACCACCCTCTTTTACACGTTCTATAGTAATAAGCTTACCCTGCTGGTCACGTCCAACTGCATGAAATAGTGCAGGTTGAATATATCTGCCTTCTGAAAAGTTACTATATAAATCGTATGCACCCTGCATTTTTAATTTCAATCCATCTAATATCATAGATAGATTTTGATCTACTGCCAATGTAAATTTACCCTTATATTGCTGGTCACTTCTTCGTCCCATATGATTAATCATTACAAGAGGAGATCTAAGAGATGCACCTGCTGTTGAGGCTGGTAGCTGACCATTAGAATATTTTATCGGAAGCAGTAATGGGTTTAGGTTAGACTGAGCATACCAAATATAGTCGGTGCTGGCAACTCCTGGGTTATTTTGTATTGATAGAAAACCATCAGTACCAAAATAAAGAGTTGTTGTTGGCGAAAGCTCTAAATCTATATTAGCACGGTAGTTATAAGTGTTATAGCCAGTGTTGGCGGCATAAACACTTTCTTTGTCATAATTATAAGCAGCAGTTTCATTTGTAATCCCCAAACTTAGGAAATAACGAGCTACTCTGGCACCCCCTCTAGCGCTCACATAATAAGATTGAGTAAGTGCATGGTCTCTTAGTACCTCGTCCTGCCAGCTGATATCAGGGTAAAGATCAGGATCAGATCCATCATTAATAATGTCAAGCTCTACATTAGAATATATTGGAGCATCTCCTCTAACAATCCTTGCTTCATTTGCAAGACGTGCATAATCGTATGCTCTAAGATATTCAGGCACCCGATTCAGACGTGAAATAGAGAAGTTGGCACGCCCAGTGATTGATAGTTTATCTGATTGGCCCCTTTTGGTAGTTACAAGTACAACTCCATTGGCACCTCTAACCCCATATACCGCAGTTGCCGAAGCATCCTTCAATACAGAGAAACTCTCTATATCTGCAGGGTCTATTGTGTTGATATTTCCTTCCAATCCATCAATCAAAACCAGTGCACTGGCATTAGCCCCAAAAGTTCCAATACCACGAACCCAGAACTCCGAAATGTTTCTTCCGGGTTCACCACTAGTCTGCATTGAAATCACACCGGCCACACGACCTCCAAGCAGGTTAGCAACAGAAGATGTGGGTGTTTGCAATTCGCCCACATCCACACTACTTACGGCAGCAACAGTAGATATTTTACGTTGGCTACCAAGTCCCGTTACAATAACCTCATCAAGCTCTTGAGCTATTTCAGAAAAAGTAATTTCTAAGTCTTTTTCCTCTTGTGTTACCAAATATTCTATTCGTTCGTAGCCTACAAAAGTGAACACAATCATATCCCCTCTGCTTGCTCTGATGTTAAACTCACCATCAATATTGGTTGTTGTACCAACCCCAATATTATCTCTTAGGTAGACAGTTACTCCTGGTAAAGGCGTATTCATATCATCATAAACTATTCCTTCCATGACAAAAGTGCTTTGTTGAGCAGGGAGTAAGAAATAGCTAGATAAGAGTATCCATAGTATCCATGTTACGCGTTTCATCTAGTTTAAGTTAAAATGTTATAATTCAGTATTTTGTATAGTATAAGTGTGCTTTTATCAAAGCATCCATTAAGAATATTATTAATTAATTGATAATTTTCTTACTCGTGCATTACCGTTATCGGCTACGTAAATGGATCCATCTTTACTAATCCCTATTCCCATAGGTCTGTTAAATAAAGCATCTTCTTTACCTCCATCTTTCCATCCAGATGTGCCAGGCATTCCCAAAACGGTCTCTACCATAAGGTCGGTTGTAATCCTTCGTATGCAATGGTTTCCAGTATCAGCGATATAGATGTTGCCATCGGCATCACTAAAAATCTGAGCCGGATCACGGAATTGTGCTATCTCAATTGCCCCGTCACGATGTCCACCAGAGCTGGATCCTGTTAGTTTTTGGAAAGTGTTTTCCGGATCTGTCACATCTATACTACAAATGCTATGTGCATTTACCCCGGCGTTACCAATAAGCGATATATATAGAATATTAGGCTTTTGTGGTGTGAATGTAAGTCCAAAACTATCGCCCTGCTGAGTTTTAAATATGGTTTCTACCTCATAAGTTCGTGGATCGATTCTCACGATGTGACCATGCCAATAACGAGTGTAGATGTACCCATCTGAAGGATTTACAACCATCGAGTGCTTGTATCCCTGTTCTGGCCTATCACCATCTGGAGGCCACTTCATTTCACGATAACGTACTCCCCACATCTCTTTGGGATCAAGGGTTACAAACGAACCTACCGTTGTCTCAGTTGGAAAAGAAATTATGCCTGTCTCTGGATCAGCGGCAGGTGCATTAGCGATTACATCGCGTGCTATGGTTATTAGCTCATTTGCTTCTTCATCAATTCGGGTAACATGCATGTTACTACTTCCCCAACTACCATCTGGTCCCCTACTCCTAGTCATTACAAAGATATTATCCTCACCATCAACACACATAAACCAAGGTTGAATAACCGATTGAGTAAGGTCACCGTCTTGATAGTCTTCATGGTTCCCGTTTCCGGCAATTGTGTTTACAGTAACAGAAGAGAAGTAGCGAAAAGTATCGTTATATGCAAGAGAGTCGTTCCCGATTGCAACAGTAATAACACAAGTGTCACCTGGTAGTCTAGGCGCAAGTGCATACATACGTGTTCCTGTAGAGCCAATTACAGCCGCTCTTTTATTATTAAAGTATACTCTAATTTTTTCCGGGTCATTACCAAAGTTCTTACCTTCTAGCATTACCTGTTCTAAATATATTCCAGAATCGGGGTAAAAGCTAGTTAGTTCAACAGGTTTGTTAGGGTCATATTCTACCCCTCCTTGCTTTGTCTCATCACTTTTTTCACATGAAAGTAGTAGTATCAAACATGTGAATAGCAGCCACCATGTTCTTTTGAACACCTGCTTTTTGATTAATTCTTTGTTCATACACTTATTTTTATTGGATTTTTGGTTATGTTTAATAATTAACGTTCTTTATTTCGCGTTTTTTTGTTTTTTTGTGTTACTGCCTTTTGATGAATTAGTCGATCTTGTTTAAGTTGCTGTAATAATATTTATCATAAATTGTTTGAATTAGGTTTAAAATATACAAATTTAGTGTGCGTTCGAGTAATATAACTACGTAAAATGTTATTTTAACTCAGATAAATGATATTAACTTATAGTTTATACCACAAGTTTAGTGAAAATATTTATAAAAAAACAAATATTTGGATGAAATATTGTTACATCAGAACTAGTTAAATGAGGTTGTATTATAAAAAACTAGGGCTAAAATAATAGTATATAGTGTTTTACATTTGGTTGACTTGATTTCTCTGATTTTAATACAGGTTTATTGATTTTGTATAATATTAAAACAATATCAGTCTATACTATCCCAACATTATAAACCAATCAAACTCTCAAATATTACTCGCTAATTATTGTTATATTAAACATTACCGAAGACACTAAAATATATTATATCTTACAAAAAAAAAGAGATGTTTGTAGTGTAAGGAATAGTAATCTTAAATTTCTACTTACTATTAATATACATATTTAACTACACTTTTGTCTTATCTAAGAAAAAAGCATCCTCTACAAATATTCAAAACTTGTAAAGGATGCCTAACA
>CAZSBA010000078.1:0-9098 GCA_964605035.1 uncultured Proteiniphilum sp.
GGAAATAACTTCTTATATATTGATGATGATGTAGATTTTGATATGGCTATAAAGTTAGCTGTTAATGGAAAAAAACGTATTAGTGTATGCAATGCTATAGATAAAATACTTATAAATAAAGATTTACCGAGCATTAAGAACAAAATAAAATGCCTAGTTCTTTGTTTGAAGGAAAAAGGTATTGATGTATGGGGAAATAGTGAAACAGCGGATATTTGTAATGAAATAAAAGTAGAGATCGATCCTAAAACACTTTGTGAGGAATATCTGGCTCCTAAGCTATATATTACTATTGTTGATGAAATGAACGACGCTATTGATATGATAAACAGATATTCCGGAGGTCACACAGCTGTAATTGTAACTAATATGAAAGCAAAAGCTGACAAATTTATGGAATATGTTGATTGTGCCGCTGTCTATCATAATGCATCATCGCGTTTTACAGACGGAGGCCAGTATGGCGTTGGTGCAGAGATTGCAATTAGTACTCAGAAATTGCATTTTCGCGGTCCCCTTGGAACCCAAGAACTTGTTACAAACAAATGGTTCGTATACGGAGAAGGACATATTAGGAATTAATATGATTTGATTTTATTAAGATTTTGTTTAACAGTTTCATGAAGAAAAAACTAATTATAAAAATAGGTACCTCTACCCTAACAGCAGGCACTAACAGAATCTCATTTGCAGTAATTGAAAGCCTTGCAAGACAAATTGTGGAATTAAAAAAGGAGTATGATATTGTAATAGTATCTTCAGGTGCAATAGCCACTGCACGACAGTTTGTAGAGATCAACGGAAATAACAAGAGAGTGGATTCAAAGCAAGCTTTGGCGGCAATAGGACAAACAAAACTAATGGAGCTTTATGATGTCATATTTGGCACGTTTGGATTAAATATTGCTCAAATTTTACTTACTTATCGAGACTTTGAAAATTCGATAGCTATAGAAAATACATGTAATACAATCAACAGACTTTGGGAATTGAATTACATTCCAGTTGTAAATGAGAACGATACGGTATCGTTTGAAGAAATTGTCTTAGGCGATAATGATAAATTGTCTGCTTTGGTAGCAACTATTTTGAATGTAGATCTGCTTGTTTTAGTTTCTGACATTGATGGAATTTTCAACAAAAACCCTCATCTTCATATCGATGCAGTACTTATTAAAGAAGTTGAGGATCTAAAATCCATTCAAAGTTACATTGAAGAAAAACAATCTTTATTAGGTACGGGTGGAATGACTTCAAAAATACATGCAGCTGAAATATGTATGAGGAATAATGTAGAGATGTGGATAGTAAACGGTCAGCGTCAAAATTATATTATTAACGCATTGAAGGGGGCGTTTCCGTTTACTAGATTTAAGAACAAATGTGATATAGAAAAGAATTGAATATAATATGAAGCATGGGTTTATAGGTTTTGGCAATTTGGCAAAAGCAGTTTATCTGGGATTAAAAGATGAAGTAGGTATTGAATTTTCTTATTTCGCTCGATCAAAAAAAGATGTGGATATTAAATTCTGCCCTACTCTCCAAGAACTTGTTTCAAACTCAGATATATTATGGTTAACAGTTAAACCTCAAGATATATCATATATACTGGAAGAACTCAAAAAACTAAATATCGGCGGTAAAACAATTATATCTCCTGTAGCAGGCAGAAGTGTAGATTTTATAGAGAAGTATTTGAGCAATAATCAGTTGATAATACGCATAATGCCCAACCTTGCTATGGCTTACAAATCTTCTGTAACGGCTTTCTACTCCAATCACCCCGAGTATGAAGAAGGTGATAAGGTTTATAAATTACTGGGAAAGTTGGGAAAGGTCGTAAAGCTTGAAGAAAATTCTTTTGATCTTTTCACATCTGTTTTTGGTAGCGGTCCGGCCTTTATACTCGCTTTTATTCAAATATTTAAAGATAAGATGAAAGAGTTTAATTTGCCCGACACTCTACTTGATGAACTCCTTCTTGAGTTAACAAGGGGTACTACTCTTTATTTTATGCAAAACCAAAAGGATTATAGTATTGAAGAGCTTATTAAAAATATAACCAGTAAGGGTGGAACTACACAAGCAGGATTAGATTATTTCAGAATTCATGAAATAGGAAAACACTTCGAGGAAGTGCTAAATGCTGCAAGAAATAGATCCAAAGAGCTGAGCAAGAATGGTAGCTAAACTATCGTTATTCATTAATTTTTCTCTTCTTTAGCCTTAAAAGCAATTGCGTAATATCTTATCTGCTTAATAACCGATAATAATCCGTTTGAGCGGGTTGGTGATAAATGATCTGTCAAACCAATCTCTTTCATAAACCTAAGGTCTGTGTCGATAATTTCTTGTGGTGTTCGACCGCTAAAAATTCTTAAAACTAAAGCTAGTAAACCTTTTACGATAATTGCATCACTTTCAGCTTGAAAGAATAATTTACCATCACGGTAATCGGTCTGTAACCAAACGCGACTCTGACATCCCTGAATAATGTTTTCGGGTGTCTTATATTTATCATCCAAGGTTTCTAATGAATTTCCATATTCAATTATGAGTGAATATTTATCCATCCAATCATCATAAATACTGAACTCATCTATTATCTCTTGTTGTATATCATCTATAGTCTGCATCATTATTTGTTTCATTAAATTTTATTATTCTTACGTTACTGCAATTGATTATCAATTTACGGACTCATTGTAGATTACTTCTAAAACAGTTTGCCCTACGGCTTTCAGAGTATTTCTATCAATGTTACGCATATCATCTTTCTGTGTATGCCAGTATGGCGCAAAGCCAGTATTAGTTTCTGATTTTAAATTGATAATATTAACACTTGGGGCTCTATGATTTTGGTTTACCGGAACATGATCATCTGTTATATATCCCCCTCTTTTTGGGACAAAATAATTACCATATCCCATCTTCAAAGCAGTACTCCATATTTTGTCTACTATGTTTGATGCATACTGCAAAGAATAACCTTCTTTCATAAAAGTGGCATTAGCACCACCAACCATATCTAGGAGAATTCCAAAGTGTGCTTTATAATTTTTCACATGTGGATTTTCCGACCAATATCGAGATCCGATACACCACCAATCGCCTTCAACCCACTCGGTTGAAAATGATGGTTGTCCCCAATCTTCTAAATCAAAAAAGATTATATCAATACCCATATCCACTGGGTTCTCGTGTAATTGACGTGCAATTTCTAATAGTGCACCTACACCACTGGCACCGTCATCTGCACCATCAACAGGTAAGTTACGGGTTGCAGGATCCGATTCTTCATCAGAGAAAGGTCTGGAATCCCAATGAGCGAAGAGTAGAACTCTCTTCTCAGCATCGGGATTGTATACACCTATAATGTTTCTTATTTCTATACTCCTTCCATCATAATGTATTACATCAGCTTTTTGCTCTATAACTGAAGCTCCGAATTCATCAAGTTTGGTAACCAAGTAATCTCCACACTCTTTATGAGCCGGGGCACCAGGCACTCTTGGTCCGAACTCAACTTGTCTTTCTACAAAATGATATGCACTATCAGCATTAAAGTCGGGCGAAATTGTATTATATGGCTCAGTTGATACTACTTGTTTTTTAGATTGACAAGAGTTGCATGACAGTGTAAAAAATAGTCCTGTAAGAATTACCACTAAAAGCGAAAATAATCTCAACTGATTCATTATATTCAATTTATTTGTTTTTTTGGAATGAATAATCGGAAATACCTATATTCCTATATGTTTCTTTAAGTGCGTCTTCATTATCTGATATTACCAAGAGCTTGTCACCAGCGTGAAGTTCCGTTAAACCAGTAGGAACGAAATATATGTCACCTCTCTTAACCATTACTACCAAAGTTTTATCAGGTAAAGGCATTTCTATTAGATTTTTTCCATAATTTAAAGTGTCATCTGAAATATGAATCTCAGTCATTGCAGACTTAATTTCTTCTGCAAACTCAAAATCAAAGTCTTCAAATTCTTTATACTGAGTTGGTTTTTCAGCAAGCCCTAACCAACGTGCTAACATTGGCAGTGAAGTACCTTGAACTAGAAGAGAAACAATAGTTATCACAAAAACCATATTAAATACCCATCTTGCATTAGGAATATCACCTGCAGCTAAAGGAAGAATAGCGAAAATTATTGGAACCGCACCTCTTAATCCTACCCAAGATATGTATAGTTTTTCTTTAATTTTTATCTTTTTAAAAGGGAGAAGAGAGAGAAAAACAGCAAGTGGTCGTCCAAGGAAAATGAGAAAAGCCGAAACAATGAGTGCAGGAACGAGGACTTCAACTAATTCACTTGGACTTGCAAGAAGACCTAATGTAAGGAATAATAATATTTGACTCAACCATGCAAAACCATCCATGAAATTCATTGAGGATCGTTTATGAGAAAATTTAGAATTTCCTATAACAAGTCCAGCTATATAAACCGCAAGATATCCATTACCCTTAAGATAGTATGTTGCGGCATATATAAAAATCCCCATCGTTAGTAAAAGGATAGGATAAAGTGAAGTATTTGACATTCTTATACTATTTATTATCCTTACTGCAAGTCTTCCTAACAGATAACCAACAATAGCTCCAACCAAAAGCTGCACAACTACCATTAACGCTACCATTCCATAATTAGGATTACTGCCTGAACTTATGATTTGTATAAACATAATCGTGAGCAAATATGCCATTGGGTCGTTGCTTCCACTTTCTAATTCCAACATTGGTCGAATGTTGTTCTTTAAGATTAAGCCTTTAGAACGAAGTATGCCAAACACCGATGCAGAATCAGTTGAAGAGAAAGTTGAGGCTAGAAGCATTGCTGTAGCTATACCAATTCCCATAGATGGAAACATCATACCGGATAACCAATAAATAAATAATCCTGTTACTAAAGCAGTTAAAAGCACTCCTAATGTTGATAGAACAATCCCAGGCCAAACAATTGGTTTTATATCATTATACTTGGTATCCAATCCTCCAGAAAAAAGTATCATAATTAAACAAATCGAACCTATTATATGGGCTACTTGCACATTTTCGAAAACTAGTCCAAAACCATCAGAACCAAAAACCATTCCCACCACTAGGAATAGTAATAAAACAGGAACACCATAACGTGATCCAGCTTTCCCTACCAACATACTTATAAAGAATAAGATAGAGCCCACAAGCAGTAGTAATTCTATGTTTAATTGCATCGTTTTCTAAATAATCGTCTATTGTTTAAATACTATCTTTTTTTCTTGAACCTGTAACTCAACAGTCTTTCCCATTACGAGCGGGAAATTTAGCTTAACATGTCCTGCTGGAAAATCAAACCCAATCGGGATTCTATACTCTTTCGTGGCATCTAATATCGATTCTCTTAATGAGAAATACATCCTATCATCCTCTTCATACTCGGTGAATTTTCCTAATACTAATCCACTAATCTTCTTGAATACACCACCTAGTTTAAGTTGATATATCATTCGATCTACCTTATACGGAGCTTCACCTATTTCCTCAATAAAGAGTATTCCTTTATTAGGAATTCTTAGGTAAGGGGTACCAATTATACCGCTGAGAACAGATAGATTGCCCCCAAAGAGCTTACCAATTGCACGCCCTTGTCTATTAAAAGTAAAGTTTTCTACTACAGGAATTTCATAAAGTACTGATTGCCCAGATAATATACTTTTAGTATATCTTACAGACAAATCATTAACACCTTCATCTGAAAAATGTTTAGCCATTGGAGCATGTAATGATGCAATTCCATTAACCTGAAGTGCTGAGTGGAGAGCAGTAATATCACTATATCCAATCACCCACTTAGGGTATTTTTTAATACCTTTAAAATTTAAGTTTTCAAGTAGATGAACTGCACCATATCCGCCTCTGGAACAAACAATAAGTTTAATAGAGGGATCATCAAAAGCTTCCTGCAGATCATGCAAACGCTCATCTAATGTACCACTGAAACGACCATTTTCACCTAGTGCATATTTACTTATCTTTGGTA
Source organism: uncultured Proteiniphilum sp. (assembly GCA_964605035.1). Taxonomy (GTDB): domain Bacteria; phylum Bacteroidota; class Bacteroidia; order Bacteroidales; family Dysgonomonadaceae; genus Proteiniphilum. The sequence continues at coordinate 6,036 of CAZSBA010000078.1, forward strand.
TTAAACCCCACTCTTTAAGAATTGCAGCAGTGTCTAATACGAATTTTTTTTCAATATTCCCCGAAGGTGATAGTATTATTGCATGATCGTTGAATTGTAAGGGATACGGAAGCTTCATTATCAAATATAAAAAATTATCTATACATCTATTTTCGCATATCGTGCATTCTCTTCTATAAATTCACGTCTTGGAGCAACCTCTTCACCCATTAGCATAGTAAAGACGATATCTGCATCAGCTGCATTTTCAATAGTCACTTGCTTAAGCATACGATTTACAGGATCCATAGTTGTTGCCCAAAGCTGTTCAGAGTTCATCTCTCCAAGACCTTTATAGCGTTGTGTACCGACAGCATTTTCATTACCATCAGCGTATTTTTCAATAAAGTCTCTTCGTTGACGTTCATTGTAGCAATACTCTTCAACTTTTCCTTTTTTACATAAGTACAGCGGAGGAGTAGCTATGTAAATATATCCTTTCTCGATAAGAGGACGCATATACCTGAAAAAGAACGTCAATATCAGTGTATCAATGTGACTTCCATCAACGTCCGCGTCAGTCATTAATATAATCTTATGATATCTCAGCTTATTAATATTGAGCTCTTTTGAATCTTCTTCAGTACCAATGGAAACCCCTAATGCAGTATAAATATTTTTAATCTCTTCACTTTCTAATACTTTATGAGGCATAGCCTTCTCAACGTTCAAAATCTTACCTCGCAATGGAAGGATTGCCTGAAACATTCTATCTCGACCCTGTTTAGCGGTACCACCTGCTGAGTCTCCCTCTACAAGAAATATTTCACTCAAGAGAGGATCTTTACTTGAACAGTCGGCCAGTTTACCCGGTAGGCCTGATCCAGATAATGGAGACTTACGTTGCACCATCTCACGAGCCTTCCTGGCAGCTTGACGTGCTGTGGCAGCAAGTATTACTTTATCAACAATCACTCTTGCCTCTTTAGGATGTTCCTCAAGATAATTACGAAGAGCCTCACCTGTTGCCTGATCAACTGCACCGATAACTTCACTGTTACCAAGTTTAGTTTTCGTCTGACCTTCAAACTGAGGTTCTGCTACCTTTACTGAAAGTACGGCGGTGACACCTTCTCTAAAATCGTCGCCACTTATTTCAACCTTAACTTTCTCAAGGAGTTTAGATTCCTCTGCATATTTTTTAAGTGTTCGTGAAAGGCCTCTCCTAAATCCTGTGAGGTGTGTCCCACCTTCTATCGTATTAATATTATTGACATATGAGAAAATATTCTCGTTATATGTATCATTATACGTCATTGCAATTTCAATAGGAATACCATTCTTCTCCGTAACTATATGTATAGGATCATTGATAATAGAGTCTTTATTTTTATCAATGTAACGAACAAATTCTTCAAGTCCTGTTTCAGAGTAGTAACGTTCGGTTCTGAATGTCCCATCTTCTTTGGGAGTTCTTTTATCGGTTAATGTAAGAGTTATACCCGAATTCAAAAAAGCAAGCTCACGTAACCTTGTAGATAGAATATCATATCTGTATTCAGTTACTGTAAAAACAGTGTCATCAGGTTTAAATGTTATAATCGTACCTGTTTTGTCAGTTTCACCTACAGTTTTGACATCACTGTATGGCTTTCCTTTAGAAAACTCCTGAACAAAGACATTACCTTTACGGTGAATTTCAGCTTTCAGATATATTGAAAGTGCGTTTACAACTGAAACACCCACTCCGTGAAGTCCACCTGAAACCTTATATGTGCCTTTGTCAAATTTACCTCCGGCATGAAGCACTGTTAGTACTACTTCCAGTGCAGACTTTTTTTCTTTCTCATGAAAGTCTGTAGGGATACCCCTACCATTGTCTGTTACAGTAATTGAGTTATCTTCATTGATAATTACATTTATTTCATCGCAATACCCAGCAAGCGCTTCGTCTATTGAGTTATCGACTACCTCGTTAACTAAGTGGTGCAACCCTTTTTCACTTATATCCCCAATATACATTGCAGGACGTTTACGTACAGCTTCAAGCCCTTCTAAAACCTGAATGTTTTGAGCTGAATAATCTACACCTGACAATTTCTTTTCTTCTTCTGACATGCTTTATACTTTATTTAAACTATCTGAAAGTTAGTCTGTTTATATCTTATTAAAAATGATTTTTTAACTGAGCAAATTTACGAAAAATCCACCTCTTTTGCAACGTTTTTGGCTTTTTTCAGAAAGCTTTTAATTATATGTTCATAATTAAATTCTAACCTTATATAAACGCTAAAACACTAATATAGAACAAAAAAAAGACCGAACATTTCTGTTCGGTCTTCTTCTATATTTGTTAATTCTAAAATCAGCTTAAACTATTCAAGTGTGAAGCCAGTTTAGACTTTAGATTATTCGCCTTATTTTGGTGAATTATATTCTTCTTTGCCAGCTTATCCAACATTGAACAAACTTCAGGATACATCTTCTGAGCCTCTTCTTTTGAATCAGTTGCACGGAATTGACGTACTTTATTTCTAGTGGTACGCGAAACATATCTGTTAGTTAGACGCAAAGTTTTTGCTTGTCTTATTCTTTTAACTGCTGATTTATGATTTGCCATTTTGTTGACTTTAATTCCTTTTTTATTTGTAGCCCATAGGAGAGTCGAACTCCTCTTTCAAGAATGAAAATCTTGCGTCCTAACCGATAGACGAATGGGCCTTATCATTGGGCGTGAACCCTTATGTTAAAATGGTGCAATGCTCAAATTGCGGGTGCAAATATAGAGCCTTTTTTTATAACTGCAAAACTTTTCTCATTTTTTTCCTATTTTTTTTCTTATCGATGATATATCCTTATTAAAATGGTGAAAACTTTATTTTCTCCTTCATATAATTGGTACTTTTAATTATTTTATCTAATTTTGCACCCCGTAAATATAGAGAAACGAAAGAAAATAAACAATTATATATATAGTCAAATGAAAAGAACATTCCAGCCGTCTAACAGAAAAAGAAAAAACAAACACGGTTTCCGTTCAAGAATGGCAACAAAGAACGGTAGAAAAGTACTTGCTACTCGTCG